>NZ_QTQM01000037.1:0-80413 GCF_003854225.1 Burkholderia sp. Bp8986
CGGCGGCCGCCGCGATGTGTGGCTGCGCGAATGCATGCAACGTGCACCAGCATGCGCACGCGAGTGCGTGGGGCAGCGCATTGCCGACGTCGGACGCGAAGGGCTTCTGGGGCGCGTTCGGCTGTTCGTGCTGGGCGGTCTGACATGACGACGCGTACCATCTACGGCAGCCCCGCGTGGATCCGCGCGCTGCTGTCGCAGCCGTGGGTCCTGCCGCTCGCGCGTCTCGCGCTGGTGTCCGCCTATCTGCTCGGTGGCGTCGCGAAGGCGCTCGACTTCGACGGCGCGGTCGCGGAGCAGGCGCATTTCGGCCTGCATCCGGCCGCGTTGTGGGCGGCGCTGGCGATCGTGGTCGAGATCGCCGGCTCGCTGTGCGTGGTGTTTCGCCGCTTCACGTGGCTTGGCGCCGGGAGCCTCGGCATGCTGACGCTCGTCGCGATGGTCGTGGCGAACGATTTCTGGAACCGCTCGGGCGCCGAACATTTCATGGCGCTCAACAGCTTTTTCGAGCATCTTGGGCTGATCGCGGCACTTGTGCTCGCGACCGTGCTCGACGATGCGCGGCAACCGGCCGGCGACGGCCGCGCGTGACCGGGGTTTCCCGGGCCGTTGCACCATTTGATGAAACAACAAGGATATCCGTTATGAGAACCCTTCGTTCCGTGTTGCTGGCGCTTGCGCTTGCCACCGGCCTCGTCGCCGCGCCCGGTGGCGTGTTCGCGAAACCGCCGGTGCCGCCCGCAGTCGCGCCGACGGTGGCCGTCGGTCCGCAGTACGACACCACGCACGTGTGCGTCGCGCCGGAAGACTTCGACCGCTTCACCGACAGTTTCGTCGCGACGTTCGGCGGCAAGAAGTCGAAGCAGGGCGTGTTCCAGGTCACGCCGACGCCGAGCCAGACGATGTCGCAACTCGTGCTGACGCCGGTCGGCACGATCTCGGTGTTCGGCTTCAAGACGCCGGTCCCGTATCCGTTCTGCGCGGAGCGCACCGGCTATCTCGTCACCGACATGGACGTCGCGGTGAAGTCGGCGCGCGAGCACGGCGCCGACGTGATCGTCGACACGTTCCCCGATCCGATCGGCCGCGATGCGGTCATTACGTGGACGGGCGGCGTGAACATGCAGCTCTACTGGCACACCCAGGCGCCGAACTACGACGCGTTGCAGACCATCCCCGAGAACCGGGTCTACGTGTCGCCGCAAAGCGTACGCAAGTTCGTGCACGATTTCGTCAAGTTCTCGAAAGGCAAGGTGGTGTCCGATAACCTGAAGGCGCCGGGCATCGAGATCGGCCGGCCGAACGACACGTATCGCCGGATTCGCATCGAATCGGGCTTCGGCAAGATGACCGTGCTCGTGACGGACGGCCACCTGCCTTACCCGTACGGGCGCGAGATGACGGGCTACGACGTGTCGGACCTGGCCGCCACGCTGGAGAAGGCCAAGGCGGCGGGTGTGAGCGTGCTCGTGCCGCCGTACACCGCAGACGGCCGCGACGCGGCACTCGTGCAGTTCCCGGGCGGCTACGTCGCCGAAATCCACGCGAGCGCAGCGCGATGAAGCACGAAGACACGATCCTTGCCGCGGTGGCCGGCTTCGTCGACACGCTGAGCTTCGTCGCGCTGTTCGGGCTGTTCACCGCACACGTGACGGGCAACTTCGTGCTGATCGGCGCGGGCATCGCGGGCTTCGGCCAGGGTGTCGTGCTGAAGCTCAGCGTGTTTCCCGCGTTCGTGTGCGGCGTGATCGCGGCGAGCCTGATCGCGCGGTCGATGTCCGGGCGGCCCGCCTGGCAGGGCACGCGCGCGCTGCACGCGGTGCAGGCCGTGCTGCTGCTCGGCTTCTGCGCGGCCGGCGTGTGGGCGACGCCCGTCACGCAGCCCGACAGCTTGCCGGCGCTCGTTGCCGGCATCGTCGGCACGTTCGCGATGGGCGTGCAGAACGCGCATCCGCGCGTGATTTCGCGCGCGGGCGGCGTGCCGAACACGGTGATGACGGGCAACGTGACGCAGGCGATCCTCGACGTCGTCGACCTGCTGTCGGCCGGCACGGCCGACGCCGCGCGCGCGGCGGCGCGGGCGCGCTTCGGCAAGATGCTGCCGGCGATCGTCGCGTTCGCGCTCGGCGCGGCGTGCGGTGCGCTCGGGTTCCGCTACGTCGGATTCCTGGCGCTGCTCGCGCCGGTCGGCGCGCTCGCGACGCTTGCACTGTGTGCGGCGCAAGCGGCCGCGCCCGCCGCGCAGGAGCGCGCATGATCGCGCGGGGGCAGCGCAGACGCGACGCCCGCGGCTTCGAACGGGCCGCGCGCCTGTCGGTCGTCGCGGCGCTGCTGTGCGCGGGCGCCGACGCGGCGGTCGCGGAAACGGCGGCTGAAACGACTTCGACTTCGACACCGACGCAAGGACCGGCGCAGCCTTCGGCTGCGTCGTCGGTTTCGACCTCGACGCCGGCAGCGACCCAGACGGCCACCGCCGCATCGGCCTGCACGGCCAAGCGCCCGACGGTGCTGTTCAACCGCTGGCAGGAGGACTGGTCGGTGCTCGCGAATCCGTGCGTGCCGCGCGCGCCGCTCGACGGGCTGAAATACATTCCGCTCGGCAACGATCCGGCCTCCTATCTATCGCTCGGCGTGAACCTGCGCGAGCGGCTGGAGACCAACGACGCGCCGCTGTTCGGGATCGGCTCCGCGCAATCGGACACGTACCTGATCCAGCGCGTCGAAGTGCATGCCGATGCGCATCTCGGCCAGCACTGGCAGTTCTTCGCGCAGTTGCAGGATGCGCGCGCGTTCGGCAAGAACACGGTGTCGCCCGTCGACAAGAACCCGCTCGATCTCGAACAGGCGTTCGCGACCTACACGGGCGCGCTCGGCGGCGGCACGTTCAAGTTCCGCGTCGGCCGGCAGGAGATGGCGTTCGACCTGCAGCGCTTCATCGCCACGCGCGACGGCCCGAACGTGCGGCAGGCGTTCGATGCGGTCTGGGCCGATTACGAATACGGGAAATGGCGCTTCATCGGCTACGCGACGCAACCGGTGCAGAACCGCAACGCGTCCGATTTCGACGACGTGTCCAATCGCGGTCTCACGTTCAGCGGCGTGCGCTTCGAGCGGCAGTCGGTCGGGCCGGGCGACCTGTCCGGCTACTGGTCGCGCTACAACCGCCGCAACGCGCGTTTCCTCGATGCGAGCGGCGCCGAGCATCGCGATGTGTGGGACGTTCGCTACACGGGCACGCAGGGCCGCTTCGACTGGGATCTCGAGACGATGCTGCAGACCGGGACGGTCGGCAACGACACGATCGGTGCGTGGGCCGTCGGCTCGATCGCGGGCTACAAGCTCGATGCGCCGTGGTCGCCGCGCGTCGCGTTGCAGATCGATGCGGCCTCGGGCGACCGGCATCCGCACGACGGCCGCGTCGGCACCTTCAATCCGCTGTTTCCGAACGGCTATTACTTCACGCTGGCCGGCTACACGAGCTATGCGAACCTGATCCACGTGAAGCCGTCCGTGACGCTGAAGCCGTCGGCGAACCTGTCGCTGCTCGGCGCGCTGGGTTTCCAGTGGCGCGAGACGACCGGCGACGCCGTCTATCAGCAGCCGAACATTCCGGTGCCCGGCACGGCAGGCAAGGGCGGCCGCTGGACGGGGATGTACGTGCAGCTGCGTGCGGACTGGACGATCGCCGCGAACCTGATCGGCGCGGTCGAGGCCGTGCACTTCCAGGTCGGCGACGCGATCCGGCAGGCGGGCGGACACAACGCGGACTACGTCGGCGTCGAGCTGAAGTACGGCTGGTGACGCAGCCGCGCGGCAACGCGCGCGCATGAAAAACACCCCAAAGGCTGGATTCGCATCCGGTTTTTGGGGTGCAGGTCGCCGCGGGTTGCCCATCGTTCGTCCGGGCCGGCCGCGCGGCCGGCCCGTTCGCGGTGATGCCGTTACAGGTTCGGCGACAGCGTGAGCGCGTTCGTCAGGTCGCCCATCGGCTGCGCGCCGTTCGCCTTCAGCGCGTCGTCGCGCTGCTGCAGGCCCGGCAGGCGCGGCAGCGAGAAGCGGCGCGTGATGAGACGCAGGATCGAACCCGTGTCGTACTGCGTGTGGTCCACGAAACCCTTCTTCGCGTACGGCGACACGATCAGCGCCGGAATACGCGTGCCCGGACCCCAGCGATCGGCGGTCGGCGGCGCGGCATGATCCCAGAAGCCGCCGTTCTCGTCGTACGTGACGACGACGACCATGTTCTTCCACTGCGGGCTTGCCTGCAGGTGCGCGATCACGTCGGCGATGTGCTGGTCGCCGGAGGTGACGTCCGTGTAGCCAGGGTGCTCGTTCAGGTTGCCTTGCGGCTTGTAGAACGTGACCTGCGGCAGCGTGCCCGCGTCGATCGCCTTGATGAACTCGGCGCCGTTCGCGCCGCCGTCGAGCAGGTGCTGCGCGCGGTTCGCGGTGCCCGGTGCCTGGTTCGCGAAGTAGTTGAACGGCTGGTGGTGCGGCTGGAAGTTCGGCGTCGACAGGTCGGCGCCGTAGATCACGTTCGACGTGCCGTTCTGGCTTGCCTGCAGCGCCTGGCCCCACGCGCCGCCGTACCATGCCCACGACACGCCCGCGTTGGTCATCAGGTCGCCGATGTTGGTCGCCGTCTGCGGCGGCATCGTCGACGGATTGGCCGGATCGGCGAGCAGCGGATCGCCGCCCGTGGCTGCCTTGTTGCCGCTCGGCTGATACGGCGGCTGCATCGTGTTGACCGCGAAGAAGTCGGGCGTGATCGCGCCGTCGTTGACGAACTTCGGCGGGCCGCTGAGCGCGGACGCGGGCGAGTTCGTCGCAACCTTCAGCGACTTGCCGTCCGCGTTCAACACGGCGATCTTGCCGGCCGCGGGGCTCGTGTTCGCGTTCGCGTAGAACGGCGCGCACGCGCAGATCAGGTACTGGTGGTTCAGGAACGAGCCGCCGAACGCGCCCATGAAGAAGTTGTCGGCGAGCACGTACTGCTGCGCGATCTTCCACAGCGGCAGCTTCGACGGATCCGGCGTGTAGTGGCCCATCGTCAGGCCGCCCGCATCGGTCCATGCGGCGTACATGTCGTTCTTGCCGCCGTTGATCTGCATCTGGTCCTGGTAGAAGCGGTGCACGATGTCGCGCGTCGCGATGCTCATCGACTGGTTGAAGCCCTTCGGATCGTCGATCGCGAACGGCGCGTTCGGCAGGTTCGCCGTCATCGCCTCGGTGACCGCCGGCGTGATGCCGGTCGCGGTCAGGCCGCCCCAGATCTTCGGCAGCGTCGCCATCGTCGAGCCGTCGCGATCCTTCTGCACCGAGTTCGCCGCCGTCGCGTTCTGCAGGCCGTTCGCGCCCGGGAAGTTGCCGTACAGGTTGTCGAAGCTGCGGTTTTCCGCGTAGATCACGACGACGTTCTTGACGGCCGACAGGCCTTGCTGCGTGACATCGTCGCCGCCGCAGGCGGTCAGGCTGAGCGCGGCCGCGAGGGCGATCGGCGTGTAACGAATCCAGGCGTGCTTCTTCATGCGATGTTCTCTCTTTCGTCGTGTGTCGCGTGTGGGAATCGCGGTGGTGTCGGGCCGGCGCGGGAACCTTCGGACACCTGCCGGCTGCGCGCATTATCTGGAACCGATTTGACAGCCGGGTGTAGGGGCGCTTTCAAATGACTGTCGGTCGAACGTCATGCGGCGGTCACGGAACTGACATAAGCTCCGGCCGATTGCCCACCGCTACAAGAAGAACGACGATGCACAGCCTTCTGAAATCCTTCGCGTCCGCGCGATCGCTGATCCCTGCCGCGGCGGCGCTGGCGCTGGTCGGCGGGCTCGCGGCGCTCGCCGGTTGCGATGCGCGCCCCGGTGCCGATGCATCGGCCGCCGCCATCGTGCCGGCGGCACAGGCCGCACCGGCCGCTCCGGCGGTCGCGCCGGCCAGCCAGCCGCAGACGCGCGCACAGGTATTCGAGGGCGTGAAGCAGATGACGGCGCTCGGCAAGCAGTTGTTCTTCGATCCGTCGCTGTCGGGGTCCGGCAAGCTCGCGTGCGCGTCGTGCCATAGCGCCGAGCATGCGTTCGGGCCGCCGAACGCGCTGTCGGTGCAACTCGGCGGCGACGACATGCACAGCACGGGCTTTCGTGCGGTGCCGTCGCTGAAGTACCTGCGCGGCATTCCGCCGTTCAGCGAGCACTTCCACGATTCGCCGGACGAAGGCGACGAAAGCATCGATGCGGGCCCGACCGGCGGGCTGACCTGGGATGGCCGCGTCGATACGCGCGATGCGCAGGCGCGCATTCCGCTCACCTCGCCCTTCGAGATGAGCAGTTCGCCGGCGCGGGTTGCGAAGGCGGTTCGCGCCGCGCCGTATGCCGACGCGTTCCGCAAGGCGTTCGGCGATCAGGTTCTCGGCGACGACCAGGCGACGTTCGGTGCGGTGCTGCGCGCGCTCGACGCATTCCAGCAGCAGCCGGCGCTGTTCGATCCGTACACGAGCAAGTACGACGCCTATCTGGCCGGCCACGCGCAGCTGACGCCCGCGGAGCTGCGCGGGCTGCAGCTGTTCAACGACGAGAAGAAGGGCAACTGCGCGAGCTGCCACGTGAGCCAGCGCACGCTCGAAGGCGGCCCGCCGCAGTTCAGCGATTTCGGCCTGATCGCGATCGCGGTGCCGCGCAACCGCGCGCTGCCGGTCAATCGCGATCCGCGCTTTTACGACCTCGGCGCGTGCGGCCCCGAGCGCACCGACCTGAAGGGCCGCGACGAATTCTGCGGCTTGTTCCGCACGCCGTCGCTGCGCAACGTCGCGCTGCGCAAGACGTTCTTCCACAACGGCGTGTACCACTCGCTCGAGGACGTGATGCGCTTCTACGCCGAGCGTGACATCCATCCGGAGAAGTTCTATCCGGTCGTGCACGGCAAGGTGCAGGTCTACGACGACCTGCCGAAGCGCTACTGGCCGAACATCAACCGCGAGCCGCCGTTCGACCGCAAGCGCGGCGACGCGCCCGCGCTGAACGCGGCCGAGATCAAGGACGTGATCGCGTTCCTGAACACGCTGACCGACGGATATCAACGGGCAGCCGCGTCGGCGGCCCGCTAGACGACGTTCCTGGCGGCACGCATGCTATGCTCGCTGGCTGACGGGCGTGGCGCGTGCCGGTTCGCCGGCCGCCGGAGTGCCGGCCGCGCGCCATGCCGTTCGATCGAACATCCAAGGAGAACAACACATGTCGATGCGTGCATCCCTTTCCGTCGTCACGCGCGTGCTGGCCGGCGCCGCGTGCGCAGCCGCGATGCTGCCCGCCTACGCACAGAGCAACCTGGGCTTCCTGAACGACACGCCGCTCGCCTACTTCAGCAAGACTGACCGTGCGTCGCTGGCCAAGGCCGTGGCGCAGGTGCGCGACGAAGGCAAGGACGGCGAGACCACGACCTGGCAGAGCAGCGGCCGCGGCACGCAGATCGATGCGAAGCTCACGCCGTCGACGTCCGAGAACGACGGCAAGACCTGCCGCGAGATCGCCACCGACATTTCCGCGAAGGGCCAGACGCTGACGCTCAAGCCCGTCTATTGCAAGACCGCCACGGGCAAGTGGCAGCTGCAGAAGCGCTGAGCGCGCGTGCAATGAAGCGCAGCGGTGCGTCGCGCACGGTGTCGTGCGGCGTCGTGATTCTCGACGGGGCCGGCCGCGTATTCCTCGCGCACGCGACGGACACCACGCACTGGGACATCCCGAAGGGGCAGGGCGAGCCCGGCGAATCGCCGGTCGACGCGGCGCTGCGGGAGCTGCGCGAGGAAACCGGCATCGAGTTCGCGCCGGCGCGGCTGCTCGATCTCGGCCGCTTCGCCTACCGTCACGACAAGGACTTGCACCTGTTCGCGGTGCAGGTCGCGGACGACGAGATCGATCCCGCGCGCTGCACGTGCACGTCGCTGTTCCCGAGCCGTCGCGACGGCTCGCTGATTCCCGAGATGGACGCGTATCGCTGGACCGCGCCCGGCGACGTCGACGCGTATGCAAGCCGCAGCCTCGCGCGGCTGTTTCGCACGACGCTGTCGCTCGCGGATCTGCGCCGGCGGTTGGCGAGCGCGTAAGCGCGGCGGCCGGCGCAGCCGCGCTTGCGCGCACGCAATAAAAAACGGCCCGAAGGCCGTTTTTTTTCATCCTGCGGCGGGCGGTGCGAGGCCGCCGCGCCGCCCGCGGCGCAGGCCGTCAGGCCGGCTTGCCCCAGCTGTCGCGCAGCCCGACGATCCGGTTGAACACGGGCTTGCCTGGCTTCGAATCGACGCGGTCGGCGACGAAATAGCCGTGACGCTCGAACTGCAGGCGCGTTTCCGGCGCGACGTCGCCGGCGCCCGGCTCGACGTAGGCCTGCGTGACCTTCTTCGAGTCCGGGTTCAGCGCCTCGAGGAAGTTCGCGCCGCCCGCGTCCGGGTGCGGCGCCTTGAACAGCCGGTCGTAGATCCGCACTTCGGCCGCCTGCGCGTGCTTCGCGCTGACCCAGTGGATGTTGCCCTTGACCTTGTAGTTGTTCGCGCCTTCGGTGCCCGACTTGCTGTCCGGGAAGTAGTTGCAGTGCACGGCCGTCACGTTGCCGTCGGCGTCCTTGTCGAAGCCCGTGCATTCGATCACGTAGCCGTAGCGCAGGCGCACCTTGTTGCCCGGGAACAGGCGGAAATAGCCCTTCGGCGGGTTCTCGACGAAGTCCTCGCGCTCGATCCACAGCTCGCGCGAGATCGGGAAGGTGCGCACGCCGCGGTCGGGGTGGTGCGGGTGCACGGGCGCCGTGCACGCTTCTTCCTGGCCTTCCGGATAGTTGTCGATCACGAGCTTCAGCGGATCGAGCACGGCGACCGAGCGCGGCGCCTTGTCGTCGAGGTCGTCGCGCAGCGCGCCTTCGAACACGCTCATGTCGATCCACGAATCGACCTTCGTCACGCCGATCCGCTCGCAGAACAGGTGGATGCTCTCCGGCGTGAAGCCGCGGCGGCGGATGCCGACGATCGTCGGCATGCGCGGGTCGTCCCAGCCTTCGACGTGACCTTCGGTGACGAGCTGCAGCAGCTTGCGCTTGCTGGTGATCGCGTACGTGAGGTTCAGGCGCGAGAATTCGATCTGTTGCGGCAGCGGGCGCGTGAACACGCCGGCTTCCGCGAGTTCGTTCAGCACCCAGTCGTACAGCGGGCGGTGATCCTCGAATTCGAGCGTGCACAGCGAATGCGTGATGCCTTCGAGCGCATCCGAGATGCAGTGCGTGTAGTCGTACATCGGATACACGCACCATGCGTCGCCGGTACGGTAGTGATGCGCGTAGCGGATCCGGTAGATCACCGGGTCGCGCATGTTCATGTTCGGCGACGCCATGTCGATCTTCGCGCGCAGCACGTGCTCGCCTTCCTTGAACTCGCCGGCCTTCATCCGGCGGAACAGGTCGAGGTTTTCCTCGGGCGAGCGGTCGCGGAACGGCGACGGCTTGCCGCCTTCGGTCAGCGAGCCGCGGTTCGCGCGCATTTCCTCGGCGCTCTGGCTATCGACGTACGCCTTGCCGCGCTGGATCAGCAGCTCGGCGAATTCGTACAGCTTGTCGTAGTAGTCGCTCGCGAAATACTGGTGATCGACCGCGTCCTTGCGCCAGTCGAAGCCGAGCCAGCGCACGGCGTCGACGATCGAGTCGACGTATTCGACGCTTTCCTTTTCCGGGTTCGTGTCGTCGAAGCGCAGGTGGCACACGCCGCCGTAGTCGCGCGCGACGCTGAAGTTCAGGCAGATGCTCTTGGCATGGCCGATGTGCAGATAGCCGTTCGGCTCGGGCGGAAAGCGCGTCTCGACGCGGCCGCTCCATTTGCCGGTGCGGTTGTCGTCGTCGATGATGTTGCGGATGAAATTGGAAGCCGCGGGGGCGTCGTTGCGTTCGGTGCTCATGCGGTTGGCGTCAGGTTGTGTCGGCGCGTCGCGCCGGTTTAATCCCGTAATTCTACCTGACCGGGGTCCGTCCCGCGCGGGTTGCGGCGTCGACAGGGCGGTTCGCGCTGCCGATCGCAATATCTCGATAGTGTGTCGGCTGTAACACGACGTAAATCGGATTGCCCCCCGCATTCGGCTTTTCCTATGATGGCTTCACCGAATCAATGCCGCCATTCGCAGTTTTTGCGGGGCGGGAGGAAGCCAACAATCATGATGAAGAAGACCACTTTTCTCGTTCGTACCGCGGTAATCGTCGCGGCCCTGTCGCAGCTCGGCGCATGCGCGATGACGCACACGCAGCGTAACGCCGGGATCGGCGCGGCAGCGGGCGGCGCGCTCGGCTACCTGATCACGGGCGGCCCGGTCGGCACGGTCGCCGGCGCCGCGGCAGGCGGCCTCGTCGGCGCCGGCGTGCGCTGACCGAAGCCGGCGCGCGTGAGCGCCGGCCGGTCGCGTGCGCAGCGCGACCGATTCATACACCGCACATCCATTCCGCGATTCGACAGGCAGCATCAGGGAGGAGCGGGTGTGCGACACTTCGTCGACGTTACATAAAACGACTTCATGCGTCGACGAACCTTCCATGAGCGATTCTCTCGTTTTCGTGCTGCCGGGCTACGGCAACTCCGGCCCGTTCCACTGGCAAAGCCGCTGGGAGCGCGCCGACGCGCGTTTCGTTCGCATCGCGATGCCCGACTGGGACCGTGCGTTCCGCAACGGCTGGTGTCTCGCGCTCGATCGTGCGGTCGAAGCCGCGCCGGGCCCCGTGACGATCGCCGCGCACAGCCTCGGCACGCTGACCACCGCGTGGTGGGCGACCCGTTACGCGCGGCCGGCCGCGCTCGAGAAAGTGCGCGGCGCGCTGCTCGTCGCTTTGCCCGATCCGGCCGGGCCGGCGTTTCCGGCCGACGCGCACGGTTTCGGGCCGGTGCCGCACGAGCGGCTGCCGTTTCCGACCTGCGTGGTTGCGAGCAGCGACGATCCGTACGGCTCGCTCGCGTTCGCGCGCAACTGCGCGCACGCGTGGGGCAGCGCGTTTCATGACCTCGGCCCGCGCGGCCACATCAACGCGGACAGCGGGCTCGGCGACTGGCCGCAGGGGCGCGGCTGGCTCGATGCGCTGGCGCGCTAGCGTCGGGTCGATCGATTCGACGCCGGCCGTCCGGCTGGCGCCCGGGCCGCGCCTGCGGTCGCCCCGCGCTGGCAGCAGGTGCGCGAGCGCGCAACGGCACGCCTGCGCGCGCCCGCCCGCTCAAATCGCCTGCTTCGCCTTCAACGCGGCGATCCGCACATCGTCGTAGCCGAGCATGACGCGCAGCACGTCTTCCGTCTGCGCGCCCAGCAGCGGCGGGGCGGTGCGCGCATCGGGCGGCGTCGCGCTCATCCGGATCGGATTGCGCACGAGCTTCACGTCCGCGCCGCACGGGTGCGGCAGCGACACCTGCATTCCGCGCGCGACCACCTGTTCGTTGTCGAACACCTCGTCGAGTTCGTTGATCGGCCCGCACGGCACGCCGGCCGCTTCGAGCACGGCGATCCAGTCGGCCTTGCCGCGCGCCTTCACCATCTCCGCGAGGATCGGCACCAGCGTGTCGCGGTGGCGCACGCGTGACGGATTCGTCGCGAACCGTTCGTCGTCGGCCAGCTCGGGCCGCCCGCCGGCCTCGACGAACTTGCGGAACTGCCCGTCGTTGCCGACCGCGACGATGATCCAGCCGTCGCTCGTCTGGAACGTCTGGTAAGGCACGATGTTCGGGTGCGCGTTGCCCCAGCGCACCGGCGGCTTGCCGCTCGCGAGGAAGTTGGTGTTCATGTTCGCGAGCAGCGCGACCTGCACGTCGAGCAGCGCCATGTCGATGTACTGGCCTTCGCCCGTGCGATCGCGGTGCGCGAGCGCGGCGAGCACCGCGATCGTCGAATAGAGGCCCGTCGCGAGATCGGCGATCGCCACGCCGGCTTTTTGCGGCCCGCCGCCCGGCTCGCTGTCGCGCTCGCCGGTGATGCTCATGAAGCCGCCGATCCCCTGGACGATGAAGTCGTAGCCCGCGCGGTGCGCGTACGGGCCCGTCTGGCCGAACCCGGTGACCGAGCAGTAGACGAGATCGGGCTTCACCGCGCGCAGCGATTCGTAATCGAGCCCGTATTTCTTCAGCTGGCCGACCTTGTAGTTCTCGAGCACGACGTCGCTCTGCGCGGCGAGCTCGCGCACGATCTGCTGGCCTTCCGGCGTCGCGATGTCGACCGTCACCGAGCGCTTGTTGCGGTTCGCCGCGAGGTAGTACGCGGCCTCGGCCGTATCGGCGCCGGTCGCGTCCTTCAGGTACGGCGGCCCCCAGTGGCGCGTGTCGTCGCCGGCGCCGGGGCGCTCGACCTTGATCACGTCCGCGCCGAAATCGGCAAGCGTCTGCGCGCACCACGGGCCCGCGAGCACGCGGGTGAGGTCCAGCACGCGGATATGGCTCAGGGCACCCATCGTCGAATCGTCTCCTTTCATGGCTCGCCCGGCCCGAGGCAAGGCGGATTGGCATGCCGAGCATCTTAAGGCGAATCGGCCGCGCCGGTGGCCCAGGCCGCTCGTCCGGCGCGGCGGGCCGCTGGCGTGGGAGCCGCCGATCTGTATCGTATAATCGCTCGTTTACGATATCTGCCCGCCGTGCGTCCGCGAGGACGGCCGGCGTTTGAAGCCGTCTCAGCCAGACATTCCCCGCACGCCATGAAAGCTGCCGAAATCCGCGAGAAATTCCTCAAATTCTTCGAATCGAAGGGCCACACGATCGTCCGCTCGTCGAGCCTCGTGCCCGGTAACGACCCCACGCTGATGTTCACGAACTCGGGCATGGTCCAGTTCAAGGACGTGTTCCTCGGCACGGATCCGCGTCCGTACACGCGCGCCACGACCGCGCAGCGCAGCGTGCGCGCGGGCGGCAAGCACAACGACCTCGAGAACGTCGGCTACACGGCGCGCCACCACACGTTCTTCGAGATGCTCGGCAACTTCTCGTTCGGCGACTACTTCAAGCACGACGCGATCCGCTTCGCGTGGGAACTGCTGACCACGGTCTACCAGTTGCCGAAGGAAAAGCTGTGGGTCACCGTCTACCAGGAAGACGACGAAGCGTACGACATCTGGGCGAAGGAAGTCGGCGTGCCGACCGAGCGGATCATCCGCATCGGCGACAACAAGGGCGCGCGCTACGCGTCGGACAACTTCTGGACGATGGGCGACACCGGCCCGTGCGGCCCGTGTACCGAAATCTTCTACGACCACGGCCCGGACGTGTGGGGCGGCCCGCCGGGATCGCCTGAAGAAGACGGCGACCGCTACATCGAGATCTGGAACCTCGTGTTCATGCAGTTCAACCGCGACGCGCAGGGCAACATGACGCGCCTGCCGAAGCAGTCGGTCGACACCGGCATGGGCCTCGAGCGCCTCGCCGCGGTGCTGCAGCACGTGCACAGCAACTACGAGATCGACCTGTTCCAGAACCTGATCAAGGCCGCCGCGCGCGTGACCGAGATCAGCGACCTCACGAACAACTCGCTGAAGGTGATCGCCGATCACATCCGCGCGTGCTCGTTCCTGATCGTCGACGGCGTGATCCCCGGCAACGAAGGCCGCGGCTACGTGCTGCGCCGCATCGTGCGCCGCGCGATCCGCCACGGCTACAAACTCGGCCGCAAGGGCTCGTTCTTCCACAAGCTGGTGGCCGACCTCGTCGCCGAGATGGGCGCAGCCTATCCGGAACTGAAGGAAGCCGAGCAGCGCGTGACCGACGTGCTGCGCCAGGAAGAAGAGCGTTTCTTCGAGACGATCGAGCACGGGATGTCGATCCTCGAAGCGGCGCTGGCGGATGTCGACGCGAAGGGCGGCAAGGTGCTCGACGGCGAACTTGCGTTCAAGCTGCACGACACGTACGGCTTCCCGCTCGACCTCACGGCCGACGTGTGCCGCGAGCGCGGGATGACGGTCGACGAGCCGGCGTTCGACGACGCGATGGCGCGTCAGCGCGAGCAGGCGCGCGCGGCCGGCAAGTTCAAGGCCACGCAGGGCCTCGAATACTCGGGCGCGAAGACCACGTTCCACGGTTATGAAGAGATCGCGTTCGACGACGCGAAGGTCGTCGCGCTGTACGTCGACGGTTCGGCCGTCAACGAAGTGAAGCACGGCCAGGATGCGGTCGTCGTGCTCGACCACACGCCGTTCTACGCGGAGTCGGGCGGCCAGGTTGGCGACCAGGGCGTGCTCGCGAATGCAGCGACGCGCTTCGCCGTGGCCGACACGCTGAAGGTGCAGGCCGACGTGATCGGCCACCACGGCACGCTCGAACAGGGCACGCTGAAGGTCGGCGACGTGCTGCGCGCGGAAATCGACGCGCATCGTCGCGCACGCACGCAGCGCAACCACTCGGCGACCCACCTGATGCACAAGGCGCTGCGTGAAGTGCTCGGCGCACACGTGCAGCAGAAGGGCTCGCTCGTCGACGCGGAGAAAACCCGCTTCGACTTCGCGCACAACGCGCCGCTGACCGACGACGAAATCCGTCGCGTCGAGCAGATCGTCAACAACGAAATCCTCGCGAACGCGCCGGGCATCGTGCGCGTGATGCCGTACGACGAAGCGGTGAAGGGCGGCGCGATGGCGCTGTTCGGCGAGAAGTACGGCGACGAAGTGCGCGTGCTCGATCTCGGCTTCTCGCGCGAACTGTGCGGCGGCACGCACGTGCACCGCACCGGCGACATCGGCTTCTTCAAGATCGTCGTCGAAGGCGGCGTCGCGGCCGGCATCCGCCGGGTCGAGGCGATCACCGGCGACAACGCGGTGCGCTACGTGCAGGAGCTCGATGCGCGCGTGAACGAAGCGGCCGCCGCGCTGAAGGCGCAGCCGTCGGAACTCACGCAACGCATCGCGCAGGTGCAGGACCAGGTGAAGTCGCTCGAGAAGGAACTGGGCGCGCTGAAGTCGAAGCTCGCGTCGAGCCAGGGCGACGAGCTCGCGCAGCAGGCGATCGAAGTCGGCGGCGTGTTCGTGCTGGCCGCGACGCTCGACGGCGCGGACGCGAAGACGCTGCGCGAGACGGTCGACAAGCTGAAGGACAAGCTGAAGAGCGCGGCGATCGTGCTGGCGGCCGTCGAAGGCGGCAAGGTCAGCCTGATCGCGGGCGTCACGCCGGACGCGAGCAAGAAGGTCAAGGCTGGCGAGCTCGTGAACTTCGTCGCGCAGCAGGTCGGCGGCAAGGGCGGCGGCCGTCCGGACATGGCGCAGGCAGGCGGCACGGAACCGGCGAACCTGCCCGGCGCGCTGGCAGGCGTCAAGGGCTGGGTCGAAGAGCGTCTTTGATCGGCATGGCTGGTGATGCGGTGTGGTCGGGCTGACCGCGTCGCGTCACATCGCTTCGCATCAAAAAAACGACCCGATCGGCACGTGTGCCGGTCGGGTCGTTTTGTTTTTGTCGGTATGAAGAATTAGCGCGCTCGCTGGCGCTCGCCTGCGTTCCCGGCTCGGGCAGACGCCGACGCGGCCACCACCGCCCTGGCCGCATCGCCCGTGTCGGAATGAAGATCGAGCGCGCGCACCAGCGGCCGCCGGCGATCCCGACTCAGGCCGACACCGATGCGGCCACCGCCGCCTTGGTCGCATCACCCGGCTCCCGCGCAGCCTCGCCCAGCGCATCGCGCAACGCGGCGAGCGCCGCCGATGCGTAACCATGCCGCCACGCGAGCAGCGTGTCGATCCCTTCGAGTTCGCGGATCGTGTGAGCGGCGACGTTGCCGGTCTCGGGCTGCAGCTCGAGCACCGAGCGCGGCGCGACCGCGATGCCCGCGCCGGCCGCGACGCACGCGACGATCGCATGATACGAACCGAGTTCGAGCACACGCGAGGGCTTCATCCCGTGCGCCGCATACCATTGCTCGACATATTTCCGGTACGTGCAGCCGCGCTCGAACGCGACCAGCGTCGGCAGGATCACGTCGCGCGGCGTGCGCACGGGCGGATGGCCGCGCGGCGTCAGCAGCACGAGATCCTCGCGGAAGATCGGCACCGTCTCGAACGTGTCGGGCAGCGTGTCCGGCTCGGGCGGCCGCGCAAACAGCGCCGCGTCGATCTCGAAATCACGCACCTTGTCGATCAGCCAGCCGGTCGTGCCGGTCACGAGCTCCAGCGACACGTCGGGCCACGCATGGTGATAACGCGCGAGCACGGTCGGCAGCCGGCTCGCGGCCGTGCTTTCCATCGTGCCGAGCCGCAGCCGCCCGCGCGGCGTGTCCTCGCGCACCGCATCGCGCGCCTCGTCGGCAAGCGCGAGCAGCCGCTCCGCGTACGGCAGCAGCGTGTGCCCGGCCGGCGTCAGCACGAGCCGGCGGCCGTCGCGCACGAACAGCGCCGCGCCGAGTTCCTCCTCGAGCTGCTTGATGCGCGTCGTCACGTTCGATTGCACGCGATTGAGCTTCGCCGCCGCGCGCGTCACACCGTTCTCGCGCACGACAGCCCGGAAAATCGCCAGCGCCGCCAGGTCCATGATTCTCTCCTGGAGATATGTGGATTCTTGATTATTCATTTATCGAGAACGTTCGGTCAAGCTACGATACAAGCGTTCCGATTTCCGTTCCGGCCGGCGCGCGCCGCGCGCGGCCCATGCCGCCATGTCCCGTTCCGATGCCCCGAGCGCCGTCGCCGGCGTACACCTGCCCGATGACGCCGACCGCCGCGCCCGCGCGGCCGCGCTCGCCTGCATGATCGGGCTGGCGGTCGCGCTCGGCGTCGGCCGCTTCGCGTTCACGCCGCTGCTGCCGCTGATGCTCGCCGACGGCTCGATCGGCCTGAAGGCCGGCAGCTGGCTCGCGTCGGCGAACTACGCGGGTTATTTCGTCGGCGCGGTCAGTTGCGCGGCCGTGCGGGTCGCGCCCGCGCGGATGGTGCGCTTCGGGCTGGCCGCCACCGTGCTGTTGACTGCCGCGATGGGCGTCGGCCATCTGCTCTCCGTGTGGCTCGTGGTGCGCTTCGTCGCGGGCGTCGTCAGCGCATGGACGTTCGTGTTCGTGTCGCAATGGGGGCTGCGGCGGCTCACCGAACTGCATGCGCCCGAGTGGAGCGGGGTGATCTACGCGGGGCCGGGCGTCGGGATCGTGCTGACCGGGCTGATCGGCAGCGCACTCGCCGGCCATCGCGCGGCGCCCGGCTGGCTCGGCTTCGCGGCGTTGTCGGCGCTGCTGTCGGTCGCGATCTGGCGCACGTTCGGCAGCGCGCCGGGGCCGGCCGTCTCGACAACCGCCGCGCGGGGCGCCGCGGCGCCGGCCATGCGCGAGCGACCGGCCGCGCCGGCCGCGGCACCGCATGACGCACGGCGCCATCGCGCCGACGCCGCGCGGCTCGTCGTGCTGTACGGGATGCCGGGCTTCGGCTACATCATCACCGCGACGTTCCTGCCGGTGATCGCGCGTGCCGCGCTGCCGGCCGGCTCGCCGTGGCCCGACCTGTTCTGGCCGATGTTCGGCGCGGCGCTGATCGTCGGCGCGATCGCCGCGTCGCGATTGCCCGGCCACTGGGACAACCGGCTGCTGCTCGCCGCCGGCTGCGCGACGCAGGCGCTCGGGATCGCGGCGGGGATCGTCTGGCCGAACGCGGCCGGCTTCTCGGCCGGCAGCGCGCTGCTCGGCCTGCCGTTCACCGCGATCACGCTGTTCGCGATGCGCGAGGCGCGGCGGCTGCATGGCGAGCGAGCGGCCGGGCTGATGGGCTATGCGACCGCGTCGTACGGGGTCGGGCAGATTCTCGGTCCGCTCGTCGCCGCGCCGCTGACCGCGCGCTTCGGGTCGTTCTCGCCGGCGCTGTGGGTCGCGGCAGGCGCGTTGCTCGCCGGTGCCGCCGGCTTCGCGGCAACCGCCGCACGCGTGCGTGCGCAACCCCGCATGCAACCCTGACCTCATCGGGGCCGGATCGTCTGCGGCGCGGGCAAACTCGCTAGAATGAGGCCTTTCCCGCGCCGAGCGGGCGCGCGACGCGGCCGGCAGGCCGCCGCCGGGCGCTCGCCAGATCCCCATCGATGACCACCGCCGACTACCGTTTTTGCCCGCGCTGCGCGCGTCCGCTGACCGAGCGCGCCGATCCCGACCACGAAGGCGGCCGCGTTCGCCAGGCTTGCCCGGACGACACGTGCGGCTACGTGCACTGGAACAATCCGCTGCCGGTGGTGGCTGCGATCGTCGAGCTCGACGGCAAGATCCTGCTCGCGCGCAACGCGGCCTGGCCGGAAGGGATGTTCGCGCTGATCACCGGCTTCCTCGAGAACGGCGAGACGCCCGAGGACGGCATCGCGCGCGAGGTGTTCGAGGAAACCGCGCTGAAGGCCGAGCAGGTCTCGCTGGTCGGCGTCTATGAATTCATCCGCAAGAACGAACTGATCATCGCGTACCACGTGCGCGCGTCGGGCACCGTCGCGCTGTCGCCGGAACTGCTCGAATACCGGCTCGTCGATCCGCCGCTGCTGCGCCCGTGGCGCGCCGGCACCGGCTACGCGCTCGCCGACTGGATGCGCGCGCGCGGCCTCGATTTCGAATTCGTCGACCGAGCGGGGCAGTGACGGGCCGCGCCGCCGCCATGTCGTCAGTCGCGCCGGGCACGATCGCGGCGCGGCACCTCGCCATTCGCCGGCGGGCCGTTCCGCACGACCGCCGCGCGACGTGCGCTTCATCTTCCTCGTCCTGACCGCCCACCGCCATCGCCATCGCCATGTCCGACAAGCCGCAGCCGCGTCCGCGCGACGCCTACCGCCACTTCCTGCCGATCACGACCCGCTGGATGGACAACGACGTCTACGGGCACGTGAACAACGTCGTCTACTACAGCTACTTCGACACCGTCGTGAACGAATACCTGATCCGCGCGGGCGTGCTCGACGTCGAGCACGGGCAGACGATCGGGCTCGTGGTCGAGACGCAGTGCAACTACTTCGCGCCGCTCGTCTTTCCGCAGTCCGTCGACGCGGGGCTGCGCGTCGCGAAGCTCGGCACGTCGAGCGTGCGTTACGAGATCGGGCTGTTCGCGGCGGGCGAAGCCGCGCCGGCCGCGCAGGGGCATTTCGTGCACGTGTACGTCGATCGCGGCACGCGCCGACCGGTGCCGCTGCCGGACACGCTGCGCGCGGCGCTCGAACCGCTCGCTGGCTGACGGGCCCGCGGCGGTGCACGCGTTCGCGCTCCAGGCGTTCAACGGCCTCAGCTACGGGTTGCTGCTGTTCATGCTGTCGGCCGGCCTCACGCTGATCTTCAGCGTGCAGGGCGTGCTCAACTTCGCGCATGCGAGCTTCTACATGCTCGGCGCGTACGTCGGCTACAGCATCGCAGCCCGCGCGGGGTTCTGGCCCGCGCTCGGGCTCGCGCCGCTCGCGGTCGGGCTGCTCGGCGCCGGCTGCGAGCGCGCCCTGCTGCGCCGCGTGCAGGCGCACGGGCACACGAGCGAACTGCTGCTGACCTTCGGGCTCGCGTACCTGATCGGCGAGGGCGCGAAACTGCTGTGGGGCCTCGCACCGCTGCCGGCCCCGGTGCCGCCGCTGTTCGACGGCGCGCCCGTGACCGTGTTCGGCCTCGCGCTGCCGCGCTACCGGCTCTTCATGATGGCGATGTCCGCGGCGATGCTGGCCGCGCTCGGCGCGCTGCTGCGCGCGTCGCGCCTCGGCCTCGTCGTGCGCGCCGCGCTCACGCACCGCGCGGCCGTCGAGGCGCTCGGCTACGACGTGCCGCGCGTGATGACGGGGCTGTTCGGCGCGGGCACCGCGCTCGCGGCGCTGGCCGGCGTGATCGGCGCGCCGCTCGCGGTGATCGAGCCGGCGCTGGCCGAGACCGTCGGGTCGGTGGTGTTCGCGATCGTCGTGATCGGCGGGCTCGGCTCGCTCGGCGGCGCGTTCGCCGCGTCGCTCGCGGTCGGCTTCGCGCAGACCTTCGCGGCGTCCAGCGACACGTCCCTGCGCGACCTCGCGCGATGGGCGGGCCTCGCGCTGCCCGACGGCGTCGCGGCCGTGTCGATCGCGCAGCTCGCTCCGCTGGTCCCGTACCTGCTGCTCGTCGCGGTGCTGGTCGCCCGGCCGCGCGGGCTGTTCGGCGAGCGTGTCGATGGCTAGCCGCGCGCGGGCCGGCGCGCTGCGCTGGGTGCTGTTCGCCGCGTGCGTGGCCGTGCCCGCGTGGCTGTGGCCGCATGGCGCGGTGCTCGGCTATCTCGCGCAGACGGCCGCGCTCGTCGTGCTCGCGCTGTCGTACAACCTGCAGCTCGGCACGACCGGGCTGCTGTCGTTCGGCCATGCCGCCGTCGCGGGGCTCGGCGCGTTCGCCGCCGCGCACTGGTTCAATCATGTCGGCGCGCCGCTGCCGCTGTTGCCGCTCGTCGGCGGCGCGGCCGGCGCGGGCTTCGGGTTCCTCGCCGGCCTGCTCGCGACACGCCGCGCGGGCACCGTGTTCGCGATGATCACGCTCGGCCTCGGCGAATGCGTCGCGGCGGCCGCGTGGAGCGTGCCTGTGTGGTTCGGCGGCGTCGGCGGCGTGCCGATCGACCGCGCGAGCGGCGCGCCCTGGGGCGGCTGGCATTTCGGTGCGCAAACGCAGGCCTACGCGGTGATCGCCGCATGGTGCATCGTGTCGGCGCTGGCGATGCACGCGCTGACGCGCACGCCGCTCGCCCGGCTCGCGAACGCGGTGCGCGACAACCCCGCGCGCGTCGCCGCGCTCGGCACCGAGCCGCGCCGCGTGCGGCTCGCGATGGTCACCTGCGCGTCGTTCTTCGCGGGCATCGCGGGCACGCTGACGCTGATCGACGTCGAGATCGCGACGCCCGACAGCGTGTCGATGGCGCGTTCGGCGACCGTGCTGATCGCCGCGGTGATCGGCGGCACCGGCACGTTCTTCGGGCCGGCGGCCGGCGCGGTGGTGCTGACCGCGTTGAGCGTCGTCGTCGCGGGCGTGTCGCGCGCATGGGCGCTGTATCTCGGCGTGCTGTTCGTCGCGGTCGTCGTCGCCGCGCCGCGCGGGATCGCGGGCATCGCGCAAGCGTTCGCGCATGCGTTGCGGCGCGGCGCGCCGGCGGCCGAGCGGTGGCGCCTGCTGTGCGGCATCGGCGCGTGCGTGTTCTGGGGCGTCGCGATCGTCTGTGCGGCCGAGCTCGGCTATGCGTGGCGTTTCGCGCAGGACGACGGCACCGGCATCGCGTTCGGCGCGTGGGGCATCGACGCCGATTCGCCGGCGGGCTGGGCCGTCGCGGCCTCGGCGGCCGGCATCGGCACGCTGCTGTGGGGCTGGCGCGCGCGGTTGCTGAACCACCGGCACGGCACGCGGGAGGACGGGCTATGAACGGCAACGCGATCGCGCTCCACGGGATCGTGCAGCGTTTCGGCGCGCAGACCGTGCTCGACGGCATCGAATTGAGCATCGCGGCCGGCGAGCGTCATGCGCTGATCGGGCCGAACGGCGCGGGCAAGTCGACGCTGTTCGGCGTGATCGCCGGCGCGACGCGGCCGACGCGCGGGCGCGTCGTGCTGCACGGTGTCGAGTTGCGCGGGCGCGGGCCGGTCGTCGCGAGCCGGCTCGGCATCGGCCGCAGTTTCCAGCAGACGAGCGCGTTCGCGCGGCTGAGCGTGTTCGACAACCTGCGCTGCGCGGCGCTGCATGCGCCGGCCGAGCGGCGGCGCTGGTGGAACCGGCTGCGCGAATCGGCATCGGTCGATCGCGCGGCCGCGCGCGTGCTGCACGACATCGGCCTCGATGCGCGGCGCGACGCGCCGGCCGGCGCACTCGGCTATGCGGAACAGCGCGCGCTCGATCTGGGCATCGCGCTCGCGAGCGGCGCGCGCACGCTGCTGCTCGACGAGCCGACCGCCGGCATGAACCGCGACCAGGCGGCGCGGATGATCGCGCTGATCCGCGCGACGACGCAGGGCCGCACGGTGCTGATGATCGAGCACGACATGGATGCGGTGTTCGGCTTCGCCGAGCGCATCACGGTGCTCGTGCGCGGCACGGTGGTCGCGACCGGTGCGCCCGACGCGATCCGCGCGGACCCGGCCGTGCGTGCCGCCTATCTCGGCGAGGATGCATGAGCGCGCTGCTCGACATCCGCGGCCTGCGTGCATGGTACGGAAGCCAGCCCGTGCTCGACGGCGTCGATCTCGCGCTCGCGCCGGGCGAGACGCTCGCGCTGCTCGGTCGCAACGGCGCGGGCCGCTCGACGCTCGCGAAGGCCGTGATGGGGCTCGTGCGCACCGCGGGCTCGGTGCGCATCGCCGGCGCCGAATGCGCGGGCGCGCGCACGTTCGAGATCGCGCGGCGCGGCGTCGCGTACGTCGCCGAAAGCCGCGACGTGTTTCCGCTGCTGAGCGTGCGCGACAACTTGCGGCTCGGGCTGCGCGGCCTGAGCGGCGCGGCCGAACGTGCCGCGCTCGACCGGCTGCTCGCGCGCTTTGCGCTGCTGGCCGCGCGGGCCGACGTGAAGGCCGGGCGGCTCTCGGGCGGCGAGCAGCAGGTGCTCGCGCTGGTGCGCGCGCTCGCCGGCCGCCCGCGCGTGCTGATCGTCGACGAACCGGCCGAAGGGCTCGCGCCGCTCGCGGTCGACGCAGTCGGCGCCTGCCTTGCCGCGATGCAGGACGACGGCGTCGCGATCCTGCTGATCGAGCAGCGGCTGCAGCTCGCGCCGCGGCTCGCGCAGCGCGTCGCGGTAATGGGGCGCGGGCGGATCGTCTACGACGGCGCGCTCGACGGGCTCGGCGGCGACGTCGTCAGCGCGTGGCTGAGCGCCGGCTGACCGTCCGTCGACCGTCCGTCCGCCGATTGTTCGGCAAACCCCGCCAGTCAATTCGTGTCGAGCCGCTTTATCGCGGCCGCCGGAACCGCGAAGATTGCCAGCAAGGCCGGTGCGCCGCGACAGGCGCGACCGGTACCCATCCATCGAAGTCTTCCGACTGAGGAATGAAATCATGAGCAAGCTGGCAGGCAAGGTCGCGATCGTCACGGGCGCTTCCAAGGGGATCGGCGCCGCAATCGCGAAGGCGCTGGGCGCCGAAGGCGCGTCGGTCGTCGTCAACTACGCGAGCAGCAAGGCCGGCGCCGACGCGGTCGTGAGCGCGATCGTCGAAGCGGGCGGCCGCGCGGTCGCGGTCGGCGGCGACGTGTCGAAGGCAGCGGACGCGCAGCGCATCGTCGATACGGCGATCGAGACGTACGGCCGTCTCGACGTGCTGGTCAACAATTCCGGCGTGTACGAATTCGCGCCGATCGAGGCGATCACCGAAGAGCACTACCGCCGGCAGTTCGACACGAACGTGTTCGGCGTGCTGCTGACGACGCAGGCCGCCGTCAAGCATCTGGGCGAAGGCGCGAGCATCATCAACATCAGCTCCGTGGTGACGAGCATCACGCCGCCCGCGAGCGCCGTGTACAGCGGCACCAAGGGCGCCGTCGACGCGATCACCGGCGTGCTCGCGCTCGAACTCGGCCCGCGCAAGATTCGCGTGAACGCGATCAACCCGGGCATGATCGTGACCGAAGGCACGCACAGCGCGGGCATCATCGGTTCGGATCTCGACCGGCAGGTGCAAAGCCAGACGCCGCTCGGCCGCCTCGGCGAGCCAGACGACATCGCGTCGGTCGCGGTGTTCCTCGCATCGGACGATGCGCGCTGGCTGACCGGCGAGCGCCTCGTCGCGAGCGGCGGGCTGCACTGATCGCGCGAGCCGGCGCGCGCCCGCTACGCGATCATCGCGAGCGCGTTCGCGCCGACATGCCAGCGCAGGCTCTCGACGACGAGCGCATGATCGCGTTCGTCGTCGAGCCCGGCGATCGCCATCGCGCCGACGATGCCGCCGTCGGCCAGCCGCAGCGGCACGCCGCCGCCGTCGAGCGCATAGTCGGCATCCGACAATCCCTGCGACTGCAACGACCAGCCGGCGCGGCGAAAGCGCGCGCCGACCTCGAGCGAACTGACGCCGAAGCGTAACACCGTGTTCTGCCGGCGGCGGATCGCGTCGCTGTCGCGGGCGCGGCTGCCGTCGAGCGCGCAATAGAACAACGGTGCGGCTTCGCCGACGATGCCGACCGCGATCGGCAGCCCGCGGCGCGACGCGAGATTGACCGCGATGTCGCCGAGCCGGCGCGCGACGTCGGCATCGAAGTGCGCCAGCATCGGCGTTGAGGCCGTGTCGCCGAAGGGCATGGGCGCGCAGCGCGGGAAGGGGATCGGCATGGCAGCTCCGTGTCGTCGCAAGTTCGGCCCGTGCGCGCGTCCTGCGTCGCGCGCCGGCCGTCGATCGTTCAGCGCGTCAATGCATCAGCGCCCGGGCGCCGCGTCGAGCATCCACTCGTGCGTGGGGTCGTTCTTGAACGCCCACGCGCGGCTCGGCCCGGCCATCACGTTCAGGTAGTACAGGTTGTAGCCGTGCGGCGCGACCACCGGGTGATAGCCGCGCGGCACCATCACGACGTCGTGGTTCTCGACCGCGCATGCCTCGTCGAGGCTGCGGTCGTCCGTGTACACGCGCTGGAACGCGAAACCCTGCGGCGGATCGATCCGGTGGTAATAGGTTTCCTCGAGCGACGTTTCGTCGGGCGCCGCGTCGCGATCGTGCTTGTGCGGCGGATAGCTGCTCGAGTGGCTCGCGGGCGTGATCACTTCGACGACCAGCAGCCGGTCCGCGGCCGGGTTGTCGCCCATCAGGATGTCGCATACGTAGCGCGTGTTGGTGCCTTGCCCGCGCACCGCACGCCGCATCCGTTCGCCGTCGAGGCGCTGCACGCGCTTGTCGCCGCTCGCGTAAGGCGCGGTGCACAGCGCGACTTCCGTGTCGCGCGTCGCCACCAGCGTGACGGTCTTGCCGCCCGGCACGTACAGCGCGTCCGGCGACACTTCCTCGAACACGCTGTCGCGCTTGCCGAGTGCGTCGTAGGTCTCGCCGTCGACTTGCGCGCGCAGCGTGCCCGTGAGCACGACGACGCACAGTTCGCGCGTGCCCGTGTCGAGCGTTTCGGTGTCGCCGGCCTTCAGGCGCAGCGCCCGAAAGCCGACGTGTTTCCAGCCGGCCGACTCCGGCGTCACGTTGCAGATTTCGCGGTCGGCGGATGCCTTGACCAGCAGGGGAGAAATCGTCATGGCGTGAGGTTCCTCGATGAGATGACGGGGCTTACGCACTCAACCGGTCGACGATCGCGCGCAGCGATTCGTAGCCCTTCTTCGCATACTGATAGCTCGGCGCGACGGCCGGGTCCTGCTCGGCCTCGACCACGAGCCAGCCTTCGTAGCCGGCGTCCTTCAGCGTGCGCAGCGTCGCTTCGTAATCGAGCGCGCCGTCGCCCGGCACCGTGAAGGTGCCGTTGATCACGCCGTTCAGGAAGCTCCAGCCGCCGTTGCGCGCCTGCGTGACGACCTGCGGCCGCACGTCCTTGCAGTGCACGTGCACGACGCGCGCCACGTGCTTCCTCAGCAGCGCGACCGGATCGGCCGCGCCGCCGAAATACGCGTGGCCCGTGTCGAACAGCAGGAACACCTTCGCGGGATCGGTCAGCGCCATCAGCCGGTCGACGTCGTCCGGCGATTCGACGTACGCGCCCATGTGGTGATGGTAGGCGAGCTTGATCCCGTAGGTCTCGAGCAGGTGCGCGCCGAATGCGTCGAGGCGCGCCGCATAGCGCCGCCAGGTTTCATCGTCGACGAAACGCGGGCGCTTGGCGACCGGCGTGTCGATGCTGCCCTGGATCGTGCCCGCGCATTCGCCGTACACCACGACCTTCACGTCGTTGAACTGCAGCTTCGTCATGTGCGCGCGGCAGCGCTCGATTTCGGCCTCGACGGCATCGGCGTCGCTCATGCCCGGCGCGACTTCCGCCAGAACGCCCGAATACCAGCCCGACACGCACACGAGCCCGAACTCGGCGAGCTTCGCCTTCAGCTCGGGGCCCGTCTTCGGAAACTTGTTGCCGAGCTCGAAGCCCGCGTAGCCGATTTCGGCGCCTTCCTTCAGTGCCGTCTCGAGCGGCGTCTCGCCGCCGAGCGACGGCAGGTCGTCGTTCATCCACGACAGGGGATTGATACCGATGCGAACGTTCCAGCTCATGACGTGCTTCCTTGGTTCGAATGTTGTTTTCGCGGAGCGGCGGATTGAATGGGGAAACGGATCAACGCCGCTGCCGGGTTTTCTCGTCGAGATACGTCCGGTGCGCGCGTTCGACACCGGCGCGCGCGGATACCTGCGGCACCGCGACTTCCCACCACGCGCCGCCGTCCGCGGTCGTGCGCTCGTGCGTCGTGTCGATCACGATGACCTGGCTCGTCTTCGCCGCGCGCGCACGCTTCATTTCGCTGCGCAGTTCGCCGACGTCGCGCACGTGCACGGCTTCGGCGCCCATCGAGCGTGCATGCATCGCGAAGTCGATCGTCGAGCGTTCGCCGCCTTCCGGCACGCAGTCGTCGAGCATGTTGTTGAAGCTCGCGCCGCCGCAATTGATCTGCAGCCGCTCGATGCAGCCGTAGCCGCGGTTGTCGAGGATCACGACGATGAGCTTGCGGCCGAGCATCACGGACGTCGCGAGTTCGGCGTTGAGCATCATGTACGAGCCGTCGCCGACGATCACGATCACTTCGCGCTCGGGCCGCGCGAGCTTCGCGCCGAGGCCGCCCGCGACCTCGTAGCCCATGCACGAGTACGCGTAGTCCATGTGGTAGTTGCCCGGCACGCCGCTGCGCCACAGCTTGTGCAGTTCGGCCGGCAGCGTGCCGGCCGCGCACACGACGAGATCGTCGCGCGCGCTGTCGCGCCCCGCGTCGGCCGCCGAGTCGCGCACCGCGCCGATCACTTCCGCGTCGTACGGCAGCGTGTCCTTCGGCACGCGCGTGGTCAGCTCGGTCACGCGCGCGTTCCACGCGGCGGCCTGATCCTGGTTCGCGGCCGTCCAGGCCGCATCCGCGCGCCAGCCCGCGAGCGCGGCCGACAGCTGGCCGAGGCCCGTGCGCGCATCGGCGATCAATTGCCGGCCGCGCTTCTTGCCCGCGTCGAACGGCTGCACGTTCAGGCTCAGCAGCGTCGCATTGCCGAACAGCGCGTGCGAGCCGGTCGTGAAATCCTGCAGGCGCGTGCCGACCGCGAACACCACGTCGGCCTGCGCGGCCGCGCGGTTCGCGGCGGGCGAGCCCGTCACGCCGATCGAGCCGAGGTTCAGCGGGTGGTCCCACGCGAGGCTGCCCTTGCCGGCCTGCGATTCGGCGACCGGCACGCCGTGCGTGTCGGCGAACGTGCGCAGCGCGTCCCACGCCTGGCTGTACAGCACCCCGCCGCCGGCGACGATCAGCGGTTTCTTCGCCGCTTTCAACACGTCGAGCGCATCCGCGAGTTCGAGCGTGTCGGCAGGCGGGCGGCGCATCCGGATCACCGGCGGCGCGAAGAAATCCTCCGGCCAGTCGTAAGCGAAGGTCTGCACGTCCTGCGGCAGCGCGAGGCATACGGGGCCGCATTGCGCGGGGTCGGTCATCACCTGGATCGCGCGCGGCAGTGCGACCAGCAGCTGCTCGGGCGACGTGATCCGGTCGAAGTAGCGCGTCACCGGCCGGAAGCAGTCGTTCGCGCTGACGTCGCCCTGTTCGAAGTCTTCGACCTGCTGCAGCACCGGGTCGGGCAGCCGCGACACGAACACGTCGCCGGGCAGCAGCAACAGCGGCAGCCGGCCGACGTGCGCGAGCGCCGCGGAGGTCAGCATGTTGGTCGCGCCGGGGCCGATGCTCGACGTCGCGGCCATCATTCGCTGGCGGAAGTTCGCTTTCGCGAACGCGACGGCCGCATTCGCCATTCCTTGCTCGTTGTGCGCGCGGAACGTCGGCAGCCGTTCTTTTTCGGCATGCAGCGCTTCGCCGAGCCCGGCCACGTTGCCGTGGCCGAAGATCGCGAACACGCCGCCGCAATACGGCAGGATCTCGGTGCGGCCGTCCGGCTGGACGACTTCGGCGCGCAGGGCGGCCAGGTAGCGCACGAGCGCCTGGCTGACGGTCAGTCTCACGGTGGTGGTCATCGTCTGTCGATCAGGAGGAATCGGGTGGTCATCACGGATATCTGCATCAGGCGGCTGCGGCGGCGCGCGCGGCGGTACGGCGGCCGAGCCACGCGTCGACCAGCTGCGCGAAATTGCCGGCCACTTCGTCGATCAGCGCCTGGTCGTCGATCCGGCCGGCGAGCCAGTGCAGCGACGCGTCGGCCCACAGCGTGCGGCCGACCATGAAGCCCTTGACGATCGGGTTGGTCGCCGAGCGGAAGCTGTCGACCAGATATTGCAACGGCTGGTTCAGCCCGAGGATCACCGCGCCGCGGCAGTGCGGGTCGCGCTCGGCCACCAGCGTCTCGAGCCGCGCCCAGCCGTCGGCGCTCATCGGCGCGAGCTTCCACCACTCCGGCATCACGCCGAGGTTGTAGAAGCGCGCGACCGTGCGCAGCACCGCGTCGTCCTCGGTGCCGGGCGGCGTGACCGCGCGCGGCGGAATGATTTCCAGCAGCAGCTCGTTGCCGCTCGCGCGCGTGGCTTCCCACAGCTCCAGCACGCGCTGCTCCTGCGCGACGCGCAGGTCGACGTCGTCGTCGGGGTGGTAGTGGACGAGGCACTTCACGACCTGTTCGGTCGGCCAGTGCGTGAGCGACGAGCCGACCGAGCGCGTGTCGTCGAAGCACAGCGGCCGCGAGCCGGGCAGCTCGACCGGGCGGCCGACCCACCAGCCGCGGCCGGTGGCCGACGCGAGCGCGTCGCGGCCATATGCGCCGCCGTCGATCAGCACGCCGACGTGGCCTTCGATCCGGCGATCGCGCTCGACCTGTTCGGCCGCGCGCACGAGCAGGCGCTTGAGCGTCTTGATCCGTGCTTCGTCCGCGCCGGCCTGCACCGCGAGCTCGTAGAACTGGCTGCGATGGTCGAACGCCATCACGCACAGGTCGTCCCATGCGCGGCGCGGCACCGTCACGCGATGCAGGTGCGCGAGCGCGCGATCGGCGTCCACCTGCGGATTGCGGCTGCCGCCGAACCAGTGCGCGAGCTCGGCCGGCGTCGGCATCGCGGCCGAGCACGCGTGGCGCGACACGACGATCGCGCCGCACGCGTTCGCGATGCGCGTCGCTTGCGCCCAGCCGTGCCCGCGCAGCAGCCCGGACAGCAGGCCCGACAGGAACGCGTCGCCCGCGCCCAGCACGTTCAGGACTTCGACGCGTTCGCCGTGGAAGGTCGGCGCATCGTCGATGCGCGCGGGGATGTCGCCCTCGATCACGCAGCAGCCGAGCGCGCCGCGCTTGACCACCAGCACCGCGCCGCTCGCGCGGCGCACGGCCTGAAGCGACGCGATCAGGTCGTGCGGCACGCCGCCCGCGATCAGGAATTCCTCCTCGGTGCCGACCAGCAGGTCGAACTCGCCGAGCACCTGCTGCAGTTGCCGCGTGACCTGCGCGTCGGGCACGTAGCGGTTCTCGCCCGCGCCGCGCGCGGTCAGCCCCCACAGCACCGGCCGGTAGTCGATGTCGAGGATCCGCACGACGCCGTGGCGGCGCGCGTAGCCGAGCGCGGTCAGCGACGCCTCGCGGGTGCCCGGCGTCGAAAGATGGGTGCCGGTGATCGCGAGCGCGCGGCAGCCGGCGATGAAATCCTCGCGGATCTCGTCGGCGCGCACGGCCATGTCCGCGCAGTTCTCGCGCACGAACAGCAGCGGGAACGTGTCGCGATCCTTCAGCCCGAGCAGCACGAGCGCGGTCAGGCGTTCCGGATCGGTCTGCAGCTGGCTCGTGTCGCAGCCTTCGCGCTCGAGCGTCTCGCGCACGAAGCGGCCCATCTGCTCGTCGCCGACGCGCGAGATCATCGCGGTCTTCAGCCCGAGCCGGGCGACGCCGAACGCGACGTTGCCCGACGAGCCGCCGAGATACATCTGGAAGCTGCGCGCATCCTCCAGGCGGCTGCCGTACTGTTGCGCGTAAAGGTCCACGGCGACGCGGCCGAGGCAGGCGAGATCGATGGGGCGGTCAGTCGGAAAGTTCAACGGGCTCATATCACGTATCACGCTCGCGGCCGGCGTTCGACCCTGCCGGCGGATTGAGGGACCGATCCTGCGACGGTGGTCCGTCACGTGCGCGGCACGACACGGGAACGCCTGCCGCAAGGAATCGGGCTACGGAACGGAGTCTAGACTTTTTGGAAATCCAGTTCCCTAGGTGAAATCACGTAGAAATAAATTTCCAAATTTTCGAAGAAGTGATCTACAGTTTCATCCGGATGCTTCAGTCCGAATCGGATCCGATCGGACTCGGCCCGGCGGCGCGCAACGCGCCGTTTTTCCGCCCCCGGAGATGAGGAGACAGAGTGATCATGAAGACCAAGCTGATGGCCGCCGCGGCCGCCGCAATCCTGGCCATGCCGCTCGCGCATGCCGAGAAGATCGGCGTGACGATGGCATCGTTCGACGACACGTTCCTGACGATCCTGCGCAACAGCATCGGCGATGCGGCGAAGAAGGACGGCGCGACCGTGCAGATCGAGGACGGCGGCAACGACGTCGGCAAGCAGTTGAGCCAGGTCCAGAACATGATCGCGCAGAAGGTCGACGCGATCATCGTGAATGCGGTCGACACCGACGCGACGCCGAAGATCACCAAGATGGTGACCGCCGCGAAGATCCCGCTCGTCTACGTGAACCGCAAGCCGGTCGATTTCGACAAGCTGCCGGCCGGCGTCGCCGTGGTCGCCTCCGACGAGAAACAGTCGGGCACGCTGCAGGCGCGCCAGGTGTGCAAGCTGCTCGGCGGCAAGGGCGACATCCTGGTGCTGATGGGCGAGCTGTCCAACGAGTCGGCGCGCGCGCGCACCAAGGACATCGAGGACGTGATCGCGACCAAGGACTGTGCCGGCATGAAGATCGTCGACAAGCGCGAAGGCAAGTGGAGTCGCACGCAGGGCCAGGACATCACGATGAACTGGCTGAGCTCCGGGACGAAGTTCGACGCGATCGTGTCGAACAACGACGAAATGGCGATCGGCGCGATCAACGCGCTGAAGGCCGCGCGCAAGCTGACGCCGAAGACGGTCGTCGCGGGCATCGACGCGACGCCGGACGGGCTCGCGGCGATGAAGAGCGGCGAGCTGAAGGTGTCGGTGTACCAGAACGCGGCCGGGCAGGGCGCGCAGGCTGTCGCGGCCGCGCTCAAGCTGGCGAAGAAGCAGCCCGTCGAGCGCTTCGTGAACGTGCCGTTCGAACTCGTCACGCCGGAGAACATGAACCAGTACGCGAAGCACTGACCGGTTTGTCCGCTGAACTGCGCGGGCCCGGCGTGTCCGGGTTCGCGTGTGACTTTCGAGGAACGTCCATGTTTACAGCCAGGATGGCGCGCTCGATGGCGAGCGAAAGCGCGCCGGCCGCCTCGTCCGCCGCACCGGGTTCGTCCGGTGTGCCCGCCGCCGACTGCGTGCTCGAGGTGCGCGGCGTCGGCAAGTCGTTTCCCGGCGTCGTCGCGCTCGACGGCGTGCAGTTCCGCGTGCGGCGCGGCACCGTGCATGCGCTGATGGGCGAGAACGGCGCCGGCAAGTCGACGCTGATGAAGATCATCGCCGGCGTCTACACGCCCGACCAGGGCGAGATCCTGATCAACGGCGAGCCCGTCGTGCTGAACGGCCCGCTCGACGCGCTCGATCGCGGGATCGCGATGATCCACCAGGAACTCAACCTGATGCCGTACATGACGGTCGCGGAGAACATCTGGATCCGCCGCGAACCGAAGAACCGCTTCGGCCTGATCGATCACGCCGAGCTGCGCCGCCGCACCGCCGCGCTGTTCGAGCGGCTGTCGATCGACATCGACCCGGAAGCCGACGTGCGCACGCTGACGGTCGCGAGCCGCCAGATGGTCGAGATCGCGAAGGCCGTGTCGTTCGACTCCGACGTGCTGATCATGGACGAGCCGACTTCCGCGCTGACCGACAAGGAGGTCACGCACCTGTTCCGCATCATTCGCCAGCTGCGCGAGCAGGGCAAGGGCATCGTCTACATCACGCACAAGATGAACGAGCTGTTCGAGATCGCCGACGAGTTCTCGGTGTTCCGCGACGGCAAGTACATCGGCACGCACGCGTCGAGCGACGTCACGCGCGACGACATCATCCGGATGATGGTCGGCCGCGAGATCACGCAGATGTTCCCGAAGGAGGAGGTGCCGATCGGCGACGTCGTGCTGGCCGTGAAGAACCTCGGCGTCGACGGGGTGTTCCGCGACGTCAGCTTCGAGCTGCGCGCGGGCGAGATCCTCGGCGTCGCGGGCCTCGTCGGCTCGGGGCGCTCGAATGTCGCGGAGGCGCTGTTCGGCGTCGTGCCGGCCACCTCTGGCGAGATCCTGATCGACGGCAAGCCGGTGCGCATCGCCACGCCCGCGCAGGCGATGAAGCACGGGATGGCGTTCCTCACCGAGGACCGCAAGGACACCGGCTGCTTCCTGAATCTCGACCTGCTCGCGAACATGGAAGCGGCGGTGCTCAGCAACCGCTACGTGAAGTTCAATTTCGTGCGGCAGGCGCAGTTGAAACGCGACTGCGAGGAAATGAGCCGGATGCTGCGCGTGAAGACGCCCGGGCTGCACGAGGAAATCCAGAACCTGTCGGGCGGCAACCAGCAGAAGGTGCTGATCGGCAGATGGTTGCTCACGCAACCGCGCATCCTGATCCTCGACGAGCCGACCCGCGGGATCGACGTCGGCGCGAAGGCCGAGATCCACCGGCTCGTCAGCGCGCTCGCCGGCAAGGGCGTCGCGGTGCTGATGATCTCGTCGGAGATGCCGGAGGTGCTCGGCATGAGCGATCGCGTGATGGTGATGCACGAAGGCCGGATGACCGGCATCGTCGAACGCAAGGACGCCGACCAGGTCCGCATCATGGACCTGGCCTCGCGCTGAGCCGCAACAAGCATGGAGACAACTGAAATGGGCAACCTGAATCCGGTCGCGGACGCGCAGTCCATGACGATCAAGACGCGGCACGCGAAGTGGCCGCCCGAACTGAGCATCTTCCTGGTGCTGGTGGGCATCAGCCTGTTCTTCGAGGTGATCGGCTGGCTCGTCGTCGGGCAGAGCTTCCTGTTCAACGCGGAGCGGCTCGAGATCATCGTGCTGCAGATGGCCGTGATCGGCATCATCGCGGTCGGCGTGAACCTCGTGATCATCACGAGCGGGATCGACCTGTCGTCGGGGTCCGTCGTCGCGGCGGCGGCGGTCGTGTCGGCCAGCCTCGCGCAGGTGTCCGATTTTCCGCGCGCGGTGTTCCCGCACCTGACCGACCTGCCGATCATCTGGCCGGTGCTGGCCGGCGTGTGCGTCGGGCTGCTGGTCGGCCTGCTGAACGGCTCGCTGATCGCGCTGACGGGCATCCCGCCGTTCATCGCGACGCTCGGCACGATGGTGGCCGCGCGCGGCTTCGCGAAGTGGTTCACCAACGGGATGCCGGTATCGATGCTGACCGACCAGTTCGCGGCGATCGGCGCGGGCGCGAATCCGGTGATCATCTTCGTCGTGGTGGCCGCGATCTTCCACGTCGTGCTGCGCTACACGCGCTTCGGCAAGTACACGTATGCGATCGGCGCGAATCGCCACGCGGCCGTGGTGTCGGGCATCAACGTGACGCGCCATCTGGTGTTCGTCTACGCGATCGCGGGCCTGCTGAGCGGGATCGCCGGCACCGTGACGGCCGCGCGCGCGATCTCCGGCCAGTCGGGCATGGGCGTGATGTACGAGCTCGACGCGATCGCGGCCGTCGTGATCGGCGGCACGTCGCTGTCGGGCGGCCTCGGGCGCGTGACGGGCACCGTGATCGGCGTGCTGATCCTCGGCGTGATGACGTCGGGCTTCACGTTCATCCGGATCGACGCGTACTACCAGGAGATGGTCAAGGGCGCGATCATCGTCGCGGCCGTGATCGCCGACCAGTATCGCAACAAGAAGTCGCGCCGCTGACCGGCCGAGATCGAACACACAACCGATCGGGAAGAAAATGAAGATCGCTTTGGATCCCTACATGATTCGCCACCTTCCGCTCGACCGGCTGCCGCACGCGGTGGCCGAGCTCGGCTACGACCAGATCGAGCTGTCGCCGCGCAGCGACTTTCTCGACTGGTGGGTGATGCCGCGCGCGACGCGCGAGCGCATGGCCGCGTTCCGGCAAGCGTTGCGCGCAAGCGGCGTGGGCCTTGCGTCGCTGCAGCCGATGTACCGCTGGGCCAGCCCGTTCGATGACGAGCGGCAGTGGGCGGTGCGCTGCTGGAAGAAGGCGATCGAGGTCGCGCTCGAGATGGAATGCCCGCTGATGGTGTCCGAATTCGGGCGCGGCGCGTCGCCGGAGCGCTCGGTCGGCGAACGGCCGGGCGCGAACCCGAAGGAGCTGTGCGAAGCCGCGTGGTTCCGTTCGATGGACGAGCTGCTGCCGATCCTCGAGCGCGAACGCATCGTGCTGTCGGTCGAGCCGCATCCGGAAGACTGGATCGAGCAGCTGCAGCCGGCGATCGACATCGTCACGAACATCGGCTCGCCGTCGCTGAAGCTGTCGTACATCGCGCCGCACACGTTCTATTACGGCGACGACATGGCCGCGATGATCGCGGCCGCCGCGCCGATCCTCGCGCACGTGCGCGTGGCCGACACGTTCGATCACCGCAAGAGCAGCCAGCTGCGCTACATCGTGAACCCGCCGGGCTCGAACCAGATCCGCGTGCACCAGCATCTCGACATCGGGCAGGGCGAGATCGACTGGGACGTGTTTTTCCGCGCACTCTGCAGCGCCGGCTTCGACGGCGTGATGTCGTCGTGCGTGTTCGCGTGGGAGGACCGCGCGGAAGCGTCGTCGCGCTATATGCGCGACACGATCCAGCGCTACGTCGAACGCCATTTCGAACGGGCGGCCGCGCGCTGACCCGTTTTGGAACCATTGCCGACCGGCGCGGCACGGGCCGCGCCGTCGTTGAACCAGAGACTGGAGATATCCGGATGACCTTGCAAATCGGCGTGATCGGCTGCGGCGCGATCGGCCAGGACCATATCCGCAGGCTCACGCGAACGCTGTCCGGCGCGCGCGTGGTGGCCGTCAACGACATCGATCCGCAGCAGGCGCGCGACGCGGTGACGAAGTACGGGCTCGACGCGGAAATCTACGGCGACGGCCACGAAGTGGTCGCGGCAGCCGACGTAGAGGCCGTGCTCGTCACGTCGTGGGGGCCGACGCACGAGGCGTTCGTGCTCGACGCGATCGCGCACGGCAAGCCGGTGTTCTGCGAGAAGCCTTTGGCCGTCACGGCCGACGGCTGCATGCGGATCGTCGAAGCCGAGGTCGCGCACGGCCGCCGGCTCGTGCAGGTCGGCTTCATGCGTCCGTACGACGAAGGCTATCGCGCGCTCAAGCGCGTGATCGACGGCGGCGAGATCGGCGCGCCGCTGATGCTGCATTGCGCGCACCGCAACCAGTCGGTCGGCGAGCGCTATACGACCGACATGGCGATCACCGACACGCTGATCCACGAGCTCGACGTGCTGCGCTGGCTGCTCGGCGAGGACTATGCGAGCGCGCAGGTCGTCTATCCGAAGAAGACGCGCCATGCGTCCGCGCATCTCGCCGATCCGCAGATCGTGCTGCTCGAAACCGCGAGCGGCGTGCGCATCGACGTCGAGATCTTCGTGAACTGCCAATACGGCTACGACATCCAGTGCGAGGTGGTCGGCGAGAACGGCATCGCGAAGCTGCCCGATCCGCCCGCGGTCGGGCTCAAGCACGCGGCGCGGCAGTCGGTCGAGATCATGACCGACTGGAAGGAGCGCTTCATCGCGTCGTACGACGTCGAGCTGCAGGCGTTCATCGACGGCGTGCGGCAGGGTGCGCTGACCGGGCCGTCCGCGTGGGACGGCTATGCGGCGGCGGTCGCGGCCGATGCGTGCGTGCGCGCGCAGCAGAGCGGGGCGGTCGAGCCGATCGCGATGGCCGAACGCCCGGCGTTCTATGGCGGCTGAACCGGCTGAACACGCCGACACCGGGCCGCGTGTCCACGCGGCCATGCTCGCGGCCGCGCGCCGCTTTCCTGCGGGACTGACCGACATGACGATGAAGATTGGCTGCGCGCCCTGCTGCTGGGGCGTCGACGACGTGAAGAACCCGCACCTGCCGCCGTGGCGGCAGGTGCTCGCCGAGGCCGCACAGGCGGGCTATTCGGGCATCGAGCTCGGCCCGTACGGCTACATCCCGCTCGAGCTCGACGTGGTGAGCGCCGAGCTCGAGCGGCAGCGTTTGAGCATCACCGCCGGCACGATCTTCGACGACCTGGTGTCGCCGGAGAATCTCCCGAACCTGCTGCGCCAGACGCGCGAGATCTGCGCGCTGATCACGCGCTTGCCGAAGCTGCCGACGCAGCCGGGCCAGCGCCATGCGGCGCCGTATCTGGTCGTGATGGACTGGGGGCACGACGAACGCGACTACGCGGCCGGCCACGCCGATCGCGCGCCGCGCCTGTCCGCCGAACGCTGGGCGCGCATGGTCGACCACATTCGCGAAATCGCGACGATCGCGCGCGACGAATTCGGCGTGCGCGCGGTGATCCATCCGCATGCGGGCGGCTACATCGAGTTCGCGGACGAGATCGACCGGATCGTCGCCGACGTCGCGGCCGATACGGCGGGCCTCTGTCTCGACACCGGCCACCTTTACTACTCGGGGATGGATCCCGAGACGTGGCTGCGCCGTCACGCGGCGCGGCTCGACTACGTGCATTTCAAGGATATCGACGCGGCCGTGTACGACGCGGTGATGGGCGAACACATCGCCTTCTTCGCGGCGTGCGCGCGTGGCGTGATGTGCCCGATCGGCACCGGCGTGCTCGACTACCGCGCGATCCGTCGCGCGCTCGACGATATCGGCTATGCGGGATACATCACGATCGAACAGGAGCGCGATCCGCGCAATGCCGGCACGAGCCTGCGCGACGTCGCGGCGAGCCGCGAGTTTCTCGCATCGGCCGGGTTCGCGTAATCGGCCGTCGGCCCGACCCTCTGCACACACTTTGAACACCTGAACACGGACAGGAACACGACAATCATGATCGACGGACAGATTCTGCTCGGACATTCGATTCCCTGGGGCATGGTCGGCGGCGGGCTCGGCAGCCAGATCGGCTACAGCCACCGGTCGGCCGCATTGCGAGACGGCAGCTTCCAGCTCGTTGCCGGCGCATTCGACATCGATGCCGAACGCGGGCGGCAATTCGGCGTGAAGCTCGGTGTCGACGCCGGGCGCTGCTATCCCGACTACCGGACGATGTTCGACTCCGAGGCGAAGCGTGCCGACGGCATCCGCGCGGTGTCGATCGCGACGCCGAACAACACGCACTTCGAAATTTGTCGCGCGGCGCTGAACGCGGGGCTGCACGTCGTCTGCGAAAAGCCGCTGTGCTTCACGACCGAGGAGGCCGAGGCGCTGCAGCGGCTGTCGGTCGAGAAGAACCGCATCGTCGGCGTCGCGTACGGCTATTCCGGACACCAGATGATCGAGCAGGCGCGCGAAATGATCGCGCGCGGCGATCTCGGCGAGATCCGCATCGTGCAGATGCAGTTCGCGCACGGCTTTCACAGCGAGGGCGTCGAAGCGGCGAGCGCCGCCGCGCGCTGGCGCGTCGACCCGAAGTTCGCGGGGCCGAGCTACGTGCTCGGCGACATCGGCACGCATCCGCTGTACATCTCCGAAGTGATGGCGCCGGAACTGCGGATCAAACGGCTGATGTGCTCGCGGCAGAGCTTCGTGAAGAGTCGCGCGCCGCTCGAGGACAACGCGTTTACGATCATGGAATACGACACGGGCGCGATCGGCTACGTGTGGTCGAGCGCGGTGAACGCGGGCTCGATGCACGGGCAGAAGGTGCGCGTGATCGGCTCGAAGGCGAGCGTCGAATGGTGGGACGAACATCCGAACCAGTTGCGCTACGAGATCCAGGGGCAGCCCGCGCAGGTGCTCGATCGCGGAATGGGCTATCTGCATCCGCACGCATTGCGCGAGGACCGCATCGGCGCCGGGCATCCGGAAGGGCTGTTCGAAGCGTGGTCGAATCTGTACGCGCGCTTCGCGCTCGCGATGGATGCGGCCGATCGCGGCGACGCGCAGGCGTTGAAGAACATCCGCTTTCCGGATGTCCATGCGGGCGTCGAAGGCGTGCGGTGGGTCGAGAACTGCGTGCGGTCCGCCGATGCGGGCGGCGTATGGGTCGACTATCGGTAAGCAAGCGGCGACCGATGCGCGGCGTCGGCCGGCGGCCCAGGGCGGTTGCCGGCGACCCTCGGCGTCGCCGTTCGCATCGGCGTCGGTAGACGCCCTAATCTTTACGGCTCGGCGACGGCGTTGGAAAATCGTTTCCATTCCGGCCGTGGAGCGTGTGCAGGTGATGATCGAGCGCGTGGGAGCGAGCGTGCGGCGCGGGCCGTGCCGCAAACGTGATTAAATTCGCCCTTCATGCATGTCCATAGGTGAGTCCCGGGCGCACGCGCAGGCGGCGCGCGGATCGGGGCCGTCAACTTCGCGCTATCCGATGAGTTCATCCGAGAAACCACCCGCCACCGTCGAGGCGTTCCTGCAGCATCTGACGCAGGAGTACGACGGCCTCAGCAATCGCCTGAAGGTGATTGCGCGTCACGTGGAAACGCATCGGGACCAGCTGGGCCTGGAAGGCATCCAGTCGCTCGCGGAGGCGTGCGGCGTGCAGCCGTCGGCCGTCGTCCGGTTCGCGAAGCATTTCGGCTTTTCGGGCTTCTCCGAGATGCAGCGGCTGTTCCGCGAGGGGCTGGCCCAGCAGATCGCGCCGGGCCGCGCGTACAACCTGCGGCTGCGCGACGTGATCGAATCGGGCGAGTCGAGCCTGCAGCCCGAGCAGATCGCCGACGAATTCATCAAGGGCAGCATTGCTGGCATGCAGCAGCTGCGGCAGACGCTCGACCCGCACGCACTCGCACGGGCCGTCGACCTGCTCGCCGACACGCAGGCGATCTGGATCGCCGGCTCGCGCCGCGCGTTTCCGATCGCCGTGTATCTCGACTATGCGCTGCAGCACACCGACAAGCGCATCGGCCTGTTCAGCGCGCTCGGCAGCATGCATCTCGGCCAGATCCGCTCGGTGCGCGAGGGCGACGTGATGATCGTGATCTCGTTCATGCCGTACGCGGAAGAGACGGTGCAGGTCGCGCAGCAGGCCGTGCAGCGCGGCGCGCGCCTGATCGCGATCACCGACAGCCGGATGAGCCCGCTCGCGCGCGAGGCCGAGGTGACGCTGATGGTGCAGGACAGCGAGACGTTCGGGTTCCGTGCGCTGACCGCGACGATGGGCCTCGCGCAGAGCCTGTTCGTTGCGCTCGCGTACCGGCTCGAGCTGTCGTACCTGCCGACCGCCGACGGCGTACACGGCACGCAGGCCGGCTGACGCCGGCCTTCGATTCGCCGGCCGCCCGCGCATTCCATCGCCGGGCGGCGCGTCGACCCCGCTTACTTCGCGGTCGGCATCGCGAATTCGGCGCCCTTGCCGATGCTCGACGCCCAGCGCTGCATCACCGACTTCTGGCGCGTGTAGAAGCGCACGCCTTCCTCGCCGTACGCGTGCATGTCGCCGAACAGGCTCTTCTTCCAGCCGCCGAAGCCGTGCCAGGCCATCGGCACCGGGATCGGCACGTTGATGCCGACCATGCCGACCTGGACGCGCCGCGCGAATTCGCGCGCGATGCCGCCGTCGCTCGTGAAGCATGCGACGCCGTTGCCGAATTCGTGTGCGTTGATCAGGTCGACCGCTGCGCCGAAGTCCTTCACGCGCACGCAGCCGAGCACCGGCCCGAAGATCTCTTCCTTGTAGATGCGCATGTCGGGGCTCACGTGATCGAACAGCGTGCCGCCGGTGAAGAAGCCTTCCTCGCGGCCCGGCACGCGCAGCCCGCGGCCGTCGACCACCAGTTGCGCGCCTTCGCTGACGCCTTGCCCGATATAGCCTTCGATGCGCTTGAGCGCGTCGCCGGTGACGATCGGTCCCATCTCGACTTCCGGCGACATCCCGTCGCCGATCACCAGCTTGCGCGCGCGCTCGGCCACCAACGGCACGATCTTGTCGGCCACGTCGCCGACCAGCACCGCGATGCTGATCGCCATGCAGCGCTCGCCGGCCGAGCCGTACGCGGCGCCGATCAACGCGTCGACCGCCTGCTCGATGTTCGCGTCCGGCATCACGACGAGATGGTTCTTCGCGCCGCCGAGCGCCTGCACGCGCTTGCCCGACTGCACCGCGCGCTGCTGCACGTAGGCCGCGATCGGCGTCGAGCCGACGAAGCTGACGGCCTGCACGTCCGGGTGGTCGAGGAGCGCGTCGACCGCGCCCTTGTCGCCTTGCACGACGTTGAACACGCCGGCGGGCAGGCCCGCCTGCGTGAGCAGGTCGGCGATGAACAGCGCCGCCGACGGGTCGCGTTCGCTCGGCTTCAGCACGAACGTGTTGCCCGTCGCGAGCGCGACCGGGAACATCCAGCACGGCACCATGCACGGGAAGTTGAACGGCGTGATACCCGCGACGACGCCGAGCGGCTGGCGCATCGTCCAGTTGTCGATGCCGGTGCTGACCTGGTCGGTGAAGTCGCCCTTCAGCAGTTGCGGCACGCCGCATGCGAATTCGATGATGTCGATGCCGCGCGCGACTTCGCCCTGCGCATCCGAGAACACCTTGCCGTGCTCGGCCGTGATGATGGCGGCCAGCGTGTCGCGGTGTTCGTTCATCAACTGCAGGAAGCGGTGCAGCACGCGGGCGCGGCGGATCGGCGGCGTGTCGGCCCAGGCCGGGAACGCCGCACGGGCGGACGCGACGGCGCGCTGCACTTCGTCGTCGCCGGCGAGCGCGACGCGGCGCACCGCGCGGCCGAGCGCCGGATTGAAGACGTCCTGGAAGCGGCCGCTGCGGCCGGCGACGGGTGCGCCGTCGATGTAGTGGCCGACGTCGGCGTCGGACGTATAGGCGGGAACCGTGGTCATGCGTGTCTCCTGGGCATGGGAATGGGGAGTGGACGGAACCTAGTCTAGGCAAAGCGGCGGGGCGGGAGAAGGCCGCGCAACTTGATTCACTGTTCAGAATTCTGAATAATTGGCGGATGAATCAGCAAAATGTCCAGGCGCTCTGGCCGCATATCCACTCGCTGACGGTCCTCGCCGCGGCCGGCAGTTTCACGGCCGCCGCGCAGCGGCTCGGCATCAGCAAGGCCGCGATGAGCCAGCGCATCGCCGATCTCGAGAAGGCGGCCGGCGTGCCGCTCGTGCGGCGCACGACGCGCAGCGTGAGGCTCACCGACGCCGGGCAGACGCTGGTCGACAGCACGCGCGACGCGTTCGAATCGATCGGCCAGCACTTCGCGCGCGTGAAGGACCTCGCCGGCGAGCCGCGCGGGCCGCTGCGGGTGACGGCGCCGGTCGCGCTCGGGCGCCAGCAGGTCGTGCCGCACCTGCCCGATTTCCTGCGGCAGCACCCGGGCGTGCACATCGAACTCGACCTGTCCGACCGGCTGCATTCGCTGACGCAGGAGGGCTTCGACCTCGCGATCCGCCATACGACGACCGCGCCGCAAACCCACGTCGCGTGGAAGCTGTGCGACACGCGTTCGCTGCTGGTCGCGAGCCGCGACTACCTCGACGCGCGCGGTGCGCCGCGCCACCCGAGCGAACTCGTCGACCACAGCTGCCTGTGCTACCTGCGCGACAACGAACCGGCCGCCTGGAGCTTCGAGCCGGACGGCCGGCGGCGCCAGCGCGTGAGCGTGCCGGTGCGCGGCAGCTTCGCGGCCAACAACAGCGAGGCGATGCGCGAGGCCGCGCTCGGCGGGCTCGGCATCGCGCTGCTGCCGGATTTCAGCGCGCAGCGCGATCTCGACGCCGGCCGGCTCGTCGCGCTGCTGGACGGCTGGCGGCCGTCGGGCGCGTTCGGCGACCACATCTTCGCGCTGCGGCCGTACAGCCCGGTCGTGCCGAGCGCGGTGCGCGCGCTCGTGCGGCACCTGCGCGAGCGGCTCGCGGGCGGGTTCTCGGGCGCCTGACGGGCGCTCGGCGGGCGCTTGGCATGACGAGCGCGTGCCGAGCGCGGGCGCGCCGCGTCGCGCGGCCGGGCCCGGGCCGCGCGGGCAGGGGCGGCCGCGCTGCGGTAAAATCGCCGCTTCCTCCCGCGCCCGTGTGGCGCGTCATTCGAAGGTCGACAGCCGATGCAGATTCACAAGGAAGTGGACGCGCGCGGGCTCAATTGCCCGTTGCCGATCCTGCGCGCCAAGAAAGCGCTCGCCGATATGGAGAGCGGGCAGATCCTCAAGGTGCTCGCGACCGATCCGGGTTCGCAGCGCGATTTCGCCGCGTTCGCGAAGCAGACGGGCAACGAGATCGTCGAAGTGACGACGCAGGACAAGACCTTCGTGTTCCTGATGCGCCGCCGCTGACGGCCCGCATCACGCGCCCCTTGCGGCGCCCGCTCGCGCACCGTCCGCCGCGCCAACGGCGCGACACGAGCGCCAGCACAGACCCTCGCCCAGGCGCCTGTTCCATGGGAAAGCGCTCGTCTGACGCCTCTGACAATTCTTAAACCTCGCCGCACGACCGGCTGCGTATACTGACCCGGCCGGTCGTCCGTCTCGGATGAATGCACCGGCCACGGTACGTCATACGAGGCGGGCACGGGGGCCATGCCTGACGCTGCCGTCGTACAAACGGGGAGAGGACATGTCCTTCAGACCAGGGACCATTCGAAGTCCGTCCGCAGCGGAATGCATCGCGCCCGCACGTGCGGCGGGGTTGAGCCGGATCGAGCTCGACCCGCAACGGGATCGCCACGCGCGTGCCGCGCTCGAGGCGTATGCCGATTCGGCGGCGGCCGAGATGCCGTGGCTGGCCGAATCGCTCGACGAACGGCTGCGCGGCGCCGCGCGGGACGACGGCGCGGGCTTCACGTATTGCGGCGCGACGATCGGGCGCGTGTTCGATCTCGCGCAGGCGTGGGCGGCGAGCCAGCCCGACTATGCGGCGCCGGCGTGGGAGCGCGTGCGCAGCCAGCTGGAGCGGATGCTGGGGCAGCCCATGCTGGGCCAGCCCATGCCGGGGCAACCGGAGGCGCCGCCAGTTGCGCGACGGGAAGGATTATTCGAATAAAGGACCGTAGTCCGCGCAATTTCTTGGCGAATTTCATACTACTATGATGAAATCGCCGGTTCGTCCGTGCCCTGTTTTTGAGATGGGTTGCCGGGGCGCCGTATCGCGCAGGTTGCGCGCTCGGCAAACGACGGCTCGCCGGCCGGTGTCGGACGCCGCGCGCATGTTGCGCGGCGGGATGAGTGCGGGGAGCTGAACTGGACGAATCGATTTCGATTTGCGGGGTGCTATGAGAATTGCTGTACTGGATGATGATCCGGCCCAGACGGATTTCGTCAGTCAAACGCTGACGGCCGCCGGCCACACGTGCTATGCGTTCAAGGAAGGCAAGGCCCTGAAGAAGCGTCTGCAGCGCGAGACGTTCGATCTGCTCGTGCTCGACTGGAACGTGCCCGACATGTCCGGCGAGGAAGTGCTCAAGTGGGTGCGTGCGAACCAGACCGAGCACAGCCTGCCGATCATCTTCATGACGAGCCGCGACGACGAGGCGGGGATCACGCAGATCCTCAACGCCGGCGCGGACGATTACGTGGTCAAGCCCGTGTCGGGCCCGATCCTGCGCGCGCGCATCGGCTCGCTGCTGCGCCGCGCGTATCCGGTCAACGCGGAGGCGACCGTTCGCGAGTTCGACCAGTTCCGCTTCGACGTGAACCTGAAGCAGGCGTATGTCGGCGACAAGGCCGTGAGCCTCACGCAGAAGGAATTCGAGCTCGCGCTGCTGCTGTTCCAGCACCTCGACCGGCCGCTGTCGCGCGCGCACATTCTCGATCTCGTGTGGAAGCAGGCGACCGACATCCCGTCGCGCACGATGGACACGCACATCTCGATGCTGCGCACGAAGCTCGGCCTGCGGCCGGAAAACGGCTATCGCCTCGCGCCGATCTACGGCTACGGCTACCGGCTCGAGCGGGTCGGCCAGGGAGAGCCGGAGTGACCCGGCGCATCACGCAGCGCACGGCGAGCCTGCGCACGGCGGCACTGCATGCGGCGTGCGCGGTCGCGTTTGCGTTCGCGGCGCAGCAGGCCGTCGCGCAGCCGAGCGCTGCCGCGGGCAAGATGGTCGTCTACCGCACGCATGCCGGCGACACGCTGTACGACGTCGCCGCGCGCTACCTGCAGGGCCCGGACGACTGGCAGCTGCTGCAACGGATCAACGGCGTGCCAGCGCCGAAACACCTGCAGCCCGACATCGCGCTGAAGCTGCCGGTCGCGCGGCTGCGCAAGGAAAAGCTGACCGCGCGCGTCGTCGCGGTGCAGGGCACGGCCGAGCGCGCGTCCGGCGGCGCGTACGCGCCGCTCGCGAACGATGCGACGCTGACCGAGGGCGACCGCGTGCGCACGGGCGCGAACGGCTTCGTGACGCTCGAACTGGCCGACGGCACGCACATGAGCCTGCCGCCCGACAGCCAGCTCGACCTGAAGACCTTGCGCCGCACCGTGCTGACCGGCACGCTCGATCGCGAGTTCGAGCTCACGCGCGGCTCGGTCGACAGCGAGGTCACGCATCTGAAGAAGCGCGACGACCGCTTCCAGATCCGCTCGCCGTCGGTCGTGGCCGGCGTGCGCGGCACGCGGTTCCGCGTGAACTACGACGCCGCCGGCAACGCGGCGACGCGTGTCGAGGTGCTCGACGGCACCGTCGGCGTCGCGGGCAAGCAGCAGCCGACCGACCCGACGCTCGTGCATGCGAACTTCGGCAGCGTCACGACGTCGTCCGGCGCGGTCGGCGCACCCGTGCAGCTGCTGCCGGCGCCCGCGCTCACGCATCCGGACAAGGTGCAGGACGAGCCCGACCTCACGTTCGACGTCGCGCCGCTCGAGCATGCGCATGCCTATCACCTGCAACTCGCGCGCGACGCGGGCATGCTCGAACTGTTCAGCGAAACGCGCACGGTCTCGTCGCGTGCGGTGTTCCGCGAGGTGCCGAACGGCACGTACTTCGTCCGGATTTCCGCGATCGACGACAACGGCCTCGAAGGCATGCCGCACATTTACGCGTTCGAGCGGCGCCTGATGGGGCTCGATGCGAGCGCGTCGCCCGGCCCGGACGGCTACGAGTTCCGCTGGGCGCCGAACGACGCGGCCAAGGACGCGCGTTATCGGTTCGTGCTGTCGCACTCGAAGGACCTGAGCGCGCCGGTCGTCGACCAGATGGGCCTGAAGGCGCGCCGGATCACGGTCTCCCACCTTCCGCCCGGCGACTACTACTGGGCGGTGACGGTCGAGGAGTTCGAGGGCGGCAAGTTCTATCAGAAGACGAGTCCGGTCAGCGCGTTCACGTTGTCGCGCTGACCCGCGGCGCATGAAAACCGACTCCGTTTCCCCGCGGCGGCGCCTCGGCCGCCGCTTCCTGATCGAGTGGATCGCGATCGGCTGCCTCGGGATCGCGGTGATTCTCGCGTGCGCGCTCGGCCGGCTGTCGTCGAGCGTCGACGGGCTGATCTACGACCGGCTGCTGATGCTGCGCAGCCTGCCGCTGTCGCCCGACGTCGTCGTCGTCGACATCGACAACCAGAGCGTGTCCGCACTCGGCCGGTGGCCGTGGCCGCGCAGCGTGCATGCGCGGCTGCTCGACACGCTGGCGCGCGCGCAGCCGGCCGCGGTCGTCTACGACGTGCTGTTTACCGAGCAGTCGCCGGAGGATCGCGCGTTCGCCGACGCCATGGCCCGTGTGCCGACTTTCCTGCCCGTCTTGCTGAGCCCCGAACAGGCGGACGGTACGCGCACCGTCGATCCGCCGGTGGCGGAGCTGTCGGCACGCACGATGGGACTTGGCCACATCAATCTCGAAGTCGATCCCGACGGCATCGTGCGTAGCGTCGCGCTGTTCGAAAGCGACGGCCGCGTGCGCTGGCCGCAGCTGATGGTGCCCGTCTATCGTGCGATCCAGGCCGGCCGGCTGCATCCGGTCGGCGGCACGCCCGGCGCGCAAGCGCACGACCTGTCGCGCGACGCGACCGGCGACGGCCGTTACCTGATCCCGTTCAGCCGCAACACGCCCGCGTATCCGACGCTGTCGTTCGACGACGTGCTCGAAGGGCGCGTGAAACCCGACGCACTGCGCGGCAAGATCGTCGTCGTCGGCGTGACGGCGTCGGGCCTCTACGACCGCTTCGCGACGCCGGTGTCGGGCGACTTCGGTCCGCTCGCCGGCGTGTATATCCACGCGAACGTGCTCGACATGCTGACGACCGGCAGCGCGATCCTGCCTGCATCGCGTGCCGGACTCTTCGCCGCCTCGGTGCTGCCGCTCGCCGTGCTGCTGGGCGGCTTCCTGATGCTGTCGCCGTGGCGCGCGCTGCTGCTGACGCTGAGCCTGGCCGCGCTGGCCGTCGTCGCGAGCCTGGTCCTGCTGTTCGAGGCGCGCGTGTGGCTGTCGCCCGCGCCGGCCATCTTCGGGCTGGTCGCCGTCTACCCGATCTGGAACTGGCGGCGCCTGGAAATGACGATGTCGTACCTGCGCCGCGAGCTGCAGCGGCTCGCCGATGAGCCGCACCTGCTGCCCGAGGCGCCGCGCACGCGCAGCGTCGGCGGCGACGTGCTCGAACGGCAGATGGCGCTGATGGCGCAGGCCGCGCAGCGCGTGCAGGACATGAAGCGCTTCGTGTGGGACAGCCTCGACAGCATGCCGGAGCCGATCTTCGTCACCGACCTGGCCGGCACCGTGCTGATCGCGAACCATGCGGCGAAGCGCTACGGTTCGCGGCTCGCGCTGCCGGTGCCGGAAGGGCGGCCGCTGCGCGCCGCGCTCGGCGAGCTGACCTTCATGAAGACCGTCGACGGCAACGCCGAACACGACGTCACGATCCGCGCACACTGGCCGGACGCGCTCGACCCGACGCTCGGGGCCGAAGACGACGCGATGGCGCGCGGCATCGAGGTGCGCGATCGCGACGGGCTCGACCATCTGTTACGCTACGCCCCGTGTACGAACGCGCAGGGCCGCGTGACGGGCTGGATCGCCGGTCTGGTCGACGTGACCGAGCTGCACGCGGCCGAGCGGCAGCGCGAGGAGGCGCTGCACCTGCTGTCGCATGACATGCGCTCGCCGCAGTCGTCGATCCTCGCGCTCGTCGAGATCGAGCGCGATCGCGTCGAAACCGACGCGATGCGCGGGCTGCTCGCGCGGATCGAGCGCTATGCGCACCGTGCGCTGTCGCTCGCCGACGAGTTCGTGCAGCTGGCGCGCGCGGAGTCGCAGGCGTACCAGCTCGAACCGACGAGCCTGGTCGACGTGCTGATCGACGCGAGCGACGAAGTCTGGCCGCAGGCGCAGGCAAAGCGCATCCGCATCGAGACCGACGTCGGGGCCGACATGTGCTGGACGCGCGCCGACCGCTCGCTGATCACGCGCGCGTTCGTCAACCTGCTGAACAACGCAGTCAAATACAGTCCGTCCGACACGGTGATCGCGTGTACGCTGTCGGTCGAGCATGAATCGAAGCGGATCTTCTGTACGATTCGCGATCAGGGGTACGGCATCGCGCCGGAAGATCTGCAGCATCTGTTCGAGCGTTTCAAGCGGTTCCATGCCGGCGAGCGGCCCGAAATCTCGGGCTCCGGGCTCGGCATGGCATTCGTGAAGACGGTCGTCACGCGCCACGGCGGCAGCGTGACGGTCGACAGCGAAGTGGGTGTCGGCACCGCGGTGACGGTGTCGCTGCCCGCGATCGACGAGCCGTCCGCCTGACAGGGCCGGGCACGACGGCAGGCATTTGGGGGAAGTCATGAGAAAGGAATGGGCAGCGGCCGCGCTGGCGGCGTCGCTGTTGACGGGTTGCGCCGGCGTCACGACCGGCGTGAGCGCGCTCGGGCAGCCGAATGCGTTCGCATCCGGTGCGCACGGCTACGATTTCGTTCGCACGGCCGCTCAGGCCGACGATGCCGAATACCGGCAGATCGAGACGCTCGTGCACGACGAGCTCGCGCAGCGCGGCTTCGACGCGCAGCCTGGCCAGGCCGCGCGCTACCGGCTGTCGATCGCGTATGCGACGCAGCCGGCGTCGGTCGCGGCGACGGCCGACCAGTGCGGCGCGGCAAGCAGCGCGTGCGTGACCGTCGACGGACCGGCGCCGTTCGCGCTGCCGTTCGCGGGCAAGGTGTACCGCCACGTGCTGACGCTGCGTTTCGTCGATGCGAAGACGGGCGTCGACGTCTATCGCGTGTCGGCGTCGCTGCGCGATCGCGATGCGCTCACGCAGCAGGCCGCGCCGACACTCGTGAAGAGCGCGCTCGCGAAGCTGCCGTTCGAGCAGGGTGACGGCTGGCTCGTGAAGACGAAAAAAGACGACGCGGGCGCAATGCCGGGCGTCGTCTCGGTGAAGCCGGCCGTCACGCGCTGACGCGCCGGCCGTGAGGCGAGGGCGGCCCGCCGGGGAGGCGAGGCCGGCCCGTGCCGCGTTCAGGCAGCCGGTTGCCCGTTGCCGCGCGCGCGCAGGTACGCGTCGAAGTCGGTGCCGACTTCCGGGTGGCGCAGCGCGAACTCGACCGTCGCCTTCAGGTAGCCGAGCTTGCTGCCGCAGTCATAGCGCGTGCCCTGGTACTTGTAGGCCAGCACCTGTTCGTCGGCGAGCAGCGCCTGGATCGCGTCGGTGAGCTGCAGCTCGCCGCCCGCGCCCGGCTTCAGCGCACGCAGGTGTTCGAAGATCCGCGGCTTCAGGATGTAGCGGCCGACCACGCCGAGGTTCGACGGCGCGACTTCCGGCTCCGGTTTCTCGACGATCGCCGACATCTTGACGATCGACTCTTCCCACTCCTTGCCGTCGACGATGCCGTACGACTTCGTCTCCGACGGCGGGATCTCTTCCACGCCGATCACCGAGCTGTGATAGTGGTCGAACACGTCGACCATCTGCTTCATCACGGGCGGGTTGCCGTCGAGCAGGTCGTCGGCGAGGATCACGGCGAACGGATTGTCGGCGACGAGCTTCTCCGCGCACAGCACCGCATGGCCGAGGCCGAGCGCTTCCGGCTGGCGCACGTAGAAGCAGTCGACATGGCTCGGCTTGATGCTGCGCACGAGCTCGAGCAGCTTCTCCTTGCCGCGCGCCTCGAGTTCGGCCTCGACCTCGTACGACTTGTCGAAGTGATCCTCGATCGCGCGCTTGCTGCGCCCGGTCACGAAGATCATCTCGGTGATGCCCGCGGCGATCGCTTCCTCGACTGCGTACTGGATCAGCGGCTTGTCGACGACGGGCAGCATTTCCTTCGGGCTCGCCTTCGTTGCCGGGAGGAACCGCGTGCCGAGACCGGCAACGGGGAATACCGCCTTGGTGACTTTCAACATGATCGAACCTTTATTCCTGTAATCGACTTGTCAGACAGCCTATGTTCACGTTCCGATTATAGTGAACGCAAACGACCTTACCGTTTGTTACGCAGGCAACCGATCGAGCTGAGCGCGCAGTTTTTCCAGCGTGCTCTGGAATTCGGCGACGCGCTTCTGCTCCTGCTCGACCACGGCCGGCGGGGCTTTCGCGACGAACGCCTCGTTGCCGAGCTTCGCATTGCACTTCGCGATCTCGCCCGTCAGGCGCGCGATTTCCTTCGACAGGCGCTCGCGTTCGGCCGCGACGTCGATTTCCACCTTCAGCACCAGCTTGTTCGGGCCCACGATCGCGATCGGCGCGCCGTGCGCTTCCTTGTCGAGGGTCGCTTCGTCGGCCAGGATCTGCACTTCCGACAGGCGCGCGAGGGCTTGCACGTACGGCGCGAACGAGCGCAGGCGCTCGGCATCGCCGGCCGCGAGCAGCGGCACCTTGGTCGCCGGCGACAGGTTCATCTCGCCGCGCAGGTTGCGGCACGCGTCGACGATCGCCTTCAGGTCGGCCGCCCATTGTTCGGACACCTCGTCGATCTTCTGCAGGTTCGCGACCGGATACGCCTGCGTCATCAGCGACGCTTCGCCCTCGGCCTGGCCTTGCGGATAACGGCCGGCGAGCGGCGCGACCTTCTGCCAGAGCGCTTCGGTGATGAACGGGATGATCGGGTGCGCGAGGCGCAGCACCGTTTCCAGCACGCGCAGCAGCGTGCGGCGCGTCGCGCGCTGCTGTTCCGGCGTGCCGTTCTGGATCTGCACCTTCGCGAGTTCGAGGTACCAGTCGCAGTACTCGTCCCACACGAACTTGTAGATGCTGGTCGCGATGTTGTCGAAGCGGTAATCGGCGAAGCCCTTCGCGATGTCGGCCTCGGTGCGCTGCAGGAGCGACACGATCCAGCGGTCGGCCGCCGAGAAGTCGAGGTAGCCGCCGGGGCCGCAGTCGCCCGCGCCGCACACTTCCGGCTTGTCGGCGCCGCAGTCGTGGCCTTCGCAGTTCATCAGCACGAAGCGCGTCGCGTTCCACAGCTTGTTGCAGAAGTTGCGATAGCCTTCGCAGCGCGCGAGGTCGAAGTTCACGTTGCGGCCGAGCGTCGCCATCGACGCCATCGTGAAGCGCAGTGCGTCGGTGCCGAACGCGGCGATGCCGTCCGGGAATTCCTTGCGCGTCTTCTTCTCGATGGTCGCGGCCTGCTTCGGGTTCATCAGGCCGGTCGTGCGCTTCGCGACCAGCGTCTCGAGGTCGATGCCGTCGACGATGTCGATCGGGTCGAGCGTGTTGCCCTTGCTCTTCGACATCTTCTGGCCTTCCGCGTCGCGCACGAGACCGTGCACGTAGACGGTGTGGAACGGCACCTTGCCGGTGAAGTGCGTCGTCATCATCACCATCCGGGCGACCCAGAAGAAGATGATGTCGAAGCCGGTGACGAGCACCGACGACGGCAGGAAGTGCTGCAGTTCAGGCGTTTCGTTCGGCCAGCCGAGCGACGAGAACGGCACGAGCGCCGACGAGAACCACGTGTCGAGCACGTCCTCGTCGCGCTTCAGCGCACCGGTGTAGCCCTTCGCGGTGGCCTGCGCGCGCGCCTCTTCCTCGTTGCGCGCGACGAACACCTCGCCGTTCTCGCCGTACCAGGCGGGAATCTGGTGGCCCCACCACAGCTGGCGCGAGATGCACCAGTCCTGGATGTTCTCGAGCCACTGGTAGTAGGTGGTCGTCCAGTTTTCCGGCACGAACTTGATCTGGCCGCTGCGCACGACGTCGAGCGACGTTTCGGTGATCGACTTGCCCGGGTTGAACGTGCCTTCCGGCGCCGGCTTCGTCATCGCGACGAACCACTGGTCGGTCAGCATCGGCTCGATAACGACCCCCGTGCGGTCGCCGCGCGGCACCATCAGCTTGTGCGGCTTCACGGAGTCGAGGAAGCCCTCCGCATCGAGGTCGGCGACGATCGCCTTGCGCGCGTCGAAGCGGTCGAGGCCGCGATACTGCGCGGGGCCGTTGTCGTTGATCTTCGCGTCGAGCGTCAGGATCTCGATCGGCGCGAGGTTGTGGCGCAGGCCGACCTGGTAGTCGTTGAAGTCGTGCGCGGGCGTGACCTTCACGACGCCCGTGCCGAACTCGCGATCGACGTAGTCGTCGGCGATCACCGGGATCTCGCGGCCCGTCAGCGGCAGCGTGACGAGCTTGCCGATCAGGTGCGCGTAGCGCTCGTCTTCCGGGTGGACCATCAGCGCGACGTCGCCGAGCATCGTTTCCGGACGCGTGGTCGCGACGGTCAGCGAGCCCGAACCGTCGACGAGCGGGTAGCGGATGTGCCACAGGTGGCCGTTTTCCTCCTCGCTCGCGACTTCGAGATCCGACACCGCGGTGAGCAGCACCGGATCCCAGTTCACGAGGCGCTTGCCGCGGTAGATCAGGCCCTGTTCGTAGAGCGTGACGAACACGTCGCGCACGGCGGCCGACATCTTGTCGTCCATCGTGAAATATTCGCGCGACCAGTCGGTCGACGCGCCGAGGCGGCGCACCTGGCCCGTGATCGTCGAGCCGGACTGCTGCTTCCACTCCCACACACGCTCGACGAACTTTTCGCGGCCGAGGTCATGGCGCGATACGCCCTGCGCGTCGAGCTGGCGCTCGACGACGATCTGGGTCGCGATCCCCGCGTGGTCGGTGCCGGGCACCCACAGCGTGTTCTCGCCGAGCATCCGGTGGTAGCGGGCGAGGCCGTCCATGATCGTCTGGTTGAACGCGTGGCCCATGTGCAGCGTGCCGGTGACGTTCGGCGGCGGCAGCTGGATCGCGAAATCGGGGCGCGCCGGGTCGAATGCCGGGGCGGCATAGCCGCGTTTTTCCCACTCCGGCCCCCATTGGGACTCGATGGTGTGGGGCTCGAAACTCTTCGCAAGCGTGCTGTCGCTCATGGTTGGAAATCTGCCGAAAAATGCGTGAATTGGATGCCGAATCTGACAATTATAAATGGATGCACATCGGCCAGCCATCGCTTGCCCGCGCGGGCGGGTCGCAAGGGGCGTGCAGCGCGGGCGACGGCCCGCGGCACAACGGATCGGAAACGGCACCGCGCGGCCGACTTATAATGGCGGGTCCGCATTTTTCTCGCACGTCCGCTGCCGCTCCATGCCCGATCTGCTCGCCAATCTGAACCCTGAACAATACGCCGCCGTCACGCTGCCGAACGAACCGGCGCTGATCCTCGCGGGGGCGGGCAGCGGCAAGACCCGCGTGCTGATCACGCGTATCGCGTGGCTGATCCAGCAGGGCTACGCATCGCCGGCCACCGTGCTCGCCGTCACCTTCACGAACAAGGCCGCGCGCGAGATGATGGCGCGGCTGTCGGCGATGATGCCGATCGACACGCGCGGGATGTGGATCGGCACGTTCCACGGGCTGTGCAACCGGATGCTGCGCACGCACTGGCGCGACGCCGGCCTGCCGCAGACCTTCCAGATCCTCGACACGGCTGACCAGCTGTCGGCGATCAAGCGGCTGATGAAGGCGGCGAACGTCGACGACGAGAAATACCCGCCGAAGAACGTCCAGTACTTCATCAACAACGCGAAGGAGCAGGGGCTGCGGCCCGACAAGGTCGACGCGTCCGACAACTTCAACCGCAAGTTCGTCGAGCTGTACCAGGCGTACGACCAGCAGTGCCAGCGCGAGGGCGTCGTCGATTTCCCCGAGCTGCTGCTGCGCTGCTACGAGCTGCTCGCGTACAACGCGCCGCTGCGCGCGCACTACCAGGCGCGTTTCAGGCACATCCTCGTCGACGAGTTCCAGGACACCAACAAGCTGCAGTACGCGTGGCTCAAGATGCTCGCGGGCGGCGAGAACGCGATCTTCGCGGTCGGCGACGACGACCAGTCGATCTACGCGTTCCGCGGCGCGAACGTCGGCAACATGCGCGACTTCGAAGACGAATTCCGCGTGCGCAACCTGATCAAGCTCGAGCAGAACTACCGGTCGCACGGCAACATCCTCGATGCGGCGAACCAGCTGATCTCGAACAACGCGCATCGCCTCGGCAAGAACCTGCGCACCGACGCCGGCCATGGCGAGCCCGTGCGCGTGTACGAGGCGAGCACCGATGCGCAGGAAGCCGGCTGGATCGTCGAGGAGATCCGCTCGCTGATCAACACCGGGATGTCGCGCAGCGAGGTGGCCGTCCTGTATCGCAGCAACGCGCAGTCGCGCGCGATCGAGCACACGCTGATGACGTCGGGCATTCCGTATCGCGTGTACGGCGGCCTGCGCTTCTTCGAGCGCCAGGAAGTGAAGCACGCGCTCGCGTACCTGCGGCTGATCGACAATCCGAACGACGACACCGCGTTCGTGCGCGTCGTGAATTTCCCGACGCGCGGGATCGGCGCGCGCTCGATCGAGCAGCTCGCGGACGCCGCGCGCCTGTACGACTGCTCGATGGCCGCCGCGATTCCGTACGTGACCGGCAAGGCCGGCACGAGCCTCGGCGCGTTCGCAACGCTGATCGCGAAGATGCGCGCCGAGACGCAGCAGATGAGCCTGCCTGAGACGGTCGAATACGTCGTGCGCGCGAGCGGCCTCGCCGATTTCTACCAGGGCGAGCGCGAAGGCCAGGACCGCCTCGAGAACCTGCAGGAACTCGTGAACGCGGCCACCGCGTTCGTCAGCGAGGAAGGCTACGGGCTCGACGCACCGGCCCGCTCGATTCCGCTGCGCGCGGGCGCGATCGCGGCGCCGGAGCTCGGCGTGGACGCAGGCGATCCGTCGGTCGACGTGCTCGACCCGGCGCCGCTCGGCGACCCCGCGCAGAATCCCGACACGATGACGCCGCTCGCGGGCTTCCTGTCGCACGCATCGCTCGAAGCCGGCGACAACCAGGCGCAGGCCGGCCAGGACGCGGTGCAACTGATGACGGTGCACGCGGCGAAGGGCCTCGAATTCTCGGCGGTGTTCATCACCGGCCTCGAGGAAGGGTTGTTCCCGCACGAGAACAGCGTGCTCGAATCGGACGGCCTCGAGGAAGAGCGCCGGCTGATGTACGTCGCGATCACGCGCGCGAAGGAGCGGCTCTACCTGTCGTTCGCGCAGAGCCGGATGCTGCACGGCCAGACGCGCTACAACGTGCGCTCGCGCTTCTTCGACGAACTGCCGGAGCACGTGCTGAAGTGGCTCACGCCGAAGGTCGAGGCCGGCTCGCGCTGGGGCGGCCGCTCGGACAATGCCGGCTGGGGGCGCGACTGGTTCGCGCGGCCGGGCGGCGGCAGCCGCGAGCAGGTGGTCGACGCGGCGGTCACCGCGCCGCTGCCGGCCTTCGCGAACAAGCAGCGCGCGGCCGACACCGGGTTCCGCGTCGGCCAGCAGGTCTTCCATACCAAGTTCGGCGAGGGCACGGTCACCGCGCTCGAAGGCAACGGCGCCGATGCGAAGGCGCAGGTGAAGTTCAAGCGGCACGGCGAGAAGTGGCTCGCGCTGGCGGTCGCGAAACTGCAGGCGGTGGAATGATGAGCATCGACATGGTTGAAACGGTATCGACGCGCCCGCTCGGCATTCTGGCCGCGCTGCCCGAGGAACTCGGCGACCTGATCGCTGCGATGCGCGCCGACGGCGTGATGAAGACGATCACGCTCGGCCGCCGCGATTACCACGTCGGCACCGTGCACGGCGCGGCCTGCGTCGTTACGCTCGCGCGGGTCGGCAAGGTTGCGGCTTCCGCCACCGTCAGTGCGCTGATCCATGTGTTCGGCGTGTCCGGCGTCGTGTTCACCGGTGTCGCCGGCGGCGTGTCGCGCACGGTGCGTATCGGCGACGTCGTCGTCGCCGATACGCTGCTGCAGCACGATCTCGATGCGTCGCCGCTGTTTCCGCGCTACGAGGTGCCGCTGCTCGGCATCACGCGGTTCACGACCGACGCGGCGCTGACGGCCCGCCTGAAGGCCGCGTGCACGCTGTTCGTCGCCGAGGAGGGCGCGCAGTTCGCCGCGCGTTTCGGGCTCGCCGGCGGGACGCTGCATGGCGGGCTGATCATCAGCGGCGACCGCTTCGTGTCGAGCGAGCGGGAAGTCGTCGCGCTGCGCGACGCGCTGCCGGACGCGCTCGCGGTCGAGATGGAAGGCGCGGCGATCGCGCAGGTATGCGCCGAACACGACGTGCCGTTCGCCATCGTGCGCACGATCTCCGATACGGCCGACGATCACGCGACGCAGTCGTTCTCGCACTTCCTGTCGGCGATCGCGAGCAGCTATTCGTCCGGCATCCTCAAGCGGTTCCTGACGTTGCATGCGACGGAGAATGGTGCAGCCATCGTATAGCCAAGTACGTCGGGCACGGGCACTGCGATGACGACGAGGCCGTGATGGCTTGAGCTTTCGCGGCTGCCGGGGTGTCGTAGCAGCGGGGACGACAGCGTGCTGCACGCAGTCGTATCAAAAAATAACGAAAATGAGAGGGCCCGAATGCCTGTCGACCCAATTCAATGCGCTTCGCAGGTTCCTGAAGTCGCAGAGCGGCGGCACGATTCCGGGCACCGGGATGAAGTTCGGCGTCAGCTTCGTGATCGCGATCGCGCTGGTCTGGCTGGGTGCGCGAATGTTCGGTCGCGGCACACGAGAACCCCGGCACTGATAACCGCTCGACGAAACGTTTCGCAAGGTTGTTGAGCCAACGGCCGCGGCACCCAAGCCGCGGCCGTTTCGTCACGCCTTCTTGCGCCGGCTGCTTTCGAGGTTCGGCAGGAACACCGTCAGCACGCCGATCAGCGGCAGGAACGAGCACACCTTGTAGACGAACGTGATGCTCGTCGCGTCGGCGAGCTGGCCGAGCACGGCGGCGCCCACGCCGCCCAGGCCGAACGCGAAGCCGAAGAACAGGCCCGCGACCATCCCGACCTTGCCGGGCATCAGCTCCGTCGCATAGACGAGGATCGCGGCGAACGCCGACGCCAGCACGACGCCGATGATCACGCTCAGCACGCTCGTCCAGAACAGGTTCGCGTACGGCAGCAGCAGCGTGAACGGCGCGACGCCGAGGATCGACACCCAGATCACGTACTTGCGGCCGATCCGGTCGCCGACCGGCCCGCCGATCAGCGTGCCGGCCGCGACCGCCGCGAGGAACACGAACAGGTGGATCTGCGCGGCCTGCACCGACAGGTGGAACTTGTCGATCAGGTAGAACGTGAAATAGCTGTTGATGCTCGCGAGATAGAAGTACTTCGAGAACACCAGCAGCACCAGCACGCCGATCGCGGCGAGCACGCGGCCCGGCGACAGCGTCGGATGGCCGGCCGGCGCCGCCTTCTTCTTCATCGACGGATGCTTCTTGTACCAGTGGCCGATCTGCGTGAGCACGACCATCGCGACGAGCGCGGCCGCCGAGAACCACGCGATGCTGTGCTGGCCGTGCGGGATGATCACGAGCGCGGCGAGCAGCGGCCCGAGTGCCGAACCGGCGTTGCCGCCGACCTGGAACAGCGACTGCGCGAGCCCGTGCTGGCCGCCCGACGCCATCCGCGCGACGCGCGACGATTCCGGATGGAACACCGACGAGCCGCAGCCGACCAGCGCCGCAGCCGCCAGCAGCGTCGCGAAGTTCGGCGCGGCCGACATCAGCAGCAGCCCCGCGAGCGTGAAACCCATCCCGACCGGCAGCGAATACGGCTTCGGCCGCTTGTCCGTATACAGGCCGACGAGCGGCTGCAGCAGCGACGCTGTGATCTGGTAGGTCAGCGTGATCAGGCCGATCTGCGCGAACGACAGCGCGAACTGGCTCTTGAGCATCGGATAGATCGCGAGGATCAACGACTGGATCATGTCGTTGAGCATGTGCGAGAAGCTGATCGCGCCGAGCACCGGATAGACGGTACGCGGGGCGCGTGGAGCAGACGGCTGGGCGGCGGCGGTGCCGGCGCCCGTATCGAGGCTGGTTTCCATGTGAGCTGAGCGAGTTGAGGTGACGGGACGCGCTCTGATGGGGATCGGCGCGTTCGAATCGTTGTTGCGTCAAAGAAGTCTAATGTGGCGTATCGAGAATGTCCGGCCAAGTTTTGTCGCGATTCGGACATTGCTACGACGATTCGACCCATTGCCCCCTTTTTTGGCCGGGTATAACGCTGCGGCGTGTCCGCCTTTCGTCGCGCCGCGGGACCGGATCGGTGTTTGTCCGGACTCAAGGCGTGCCGATCGAGGCCGTAGAAGACGCAACGACAACACAGGCGCGCCGCGCCCGGCACCGGCCACGAGCCGGACGGGTGCAGGACGCGCGGCATGACGGGCCATTGCGGGAATGCCGGCCGCCGGAACCGACCTTTTCGGCGGCACGATCAATACGGGGAAATATCGATGAAAGCAGCTTCATTGCATCCGCGGCCGGTTGCGGCCACAGCCGCGGCAGACGCAGCCGCCAGGCCCGCCTCGCGGCACGCGCGCGCAGCCCGGCGCGAACGCCGGACGTGGACCGTCAAGGCGACGTTGCGCGCCGCGTTCGCGATCCTGCTGGCCGGCACGCTCGCGATCGGCGTGTTCTCGCTGTGGCAGATCAGCCGGCTGAACGCGTCGATTGCGTCGGTCTACGAGCAGGGGCACGTCGCGAGCCGGGCGGCGGAGGAAGTGCGCGCCGAGGTGCTGCGCGCGAGCCGCGCGCAGAAGATGCTGCTGACCGCCACCACCGCGAAGGAACGCGACGACCTGGGCGCCGAAGTCGGCGCGGGGCTCGCGTCGATCGGCCAGGCGCTCGCGACGCTGCAGCATTACGCGGATCCGGCCGATGCGGACGATTCCGCGCGACTGCGCGCATTCTCGCTGGCGGTCGGCACGTGGAGCGGCCATCTGCGCGATTTCGTCGCGCTCGTGCAGGCGCAGCCGCTCGACCTGTCGCAGATGAACTGGCAGGTCGGCACGCAGGACGTGTCGCTGCTGGTCGAGACCGGCAAGCTCGAGAAGCTCGTCGCGATGCTCGTGAAGACGCGCGGCGCGAAGTCGAAGGCGACGCTCGATGCATCCGCAACGATCTTCTCGTCGTCGTTCGCGATGATCGCGGCGATGACGGCCGCGCTGATCGTGCTGGCGATCGCGATCGCCGAGCGGGTCGTGCGCCGGCTCGCGTCGCAGCTCGGCGGCGAGCCCGCGGAGGCGAAGGCGATCGCCGCCGACATCGCGCGCGGCGACCTGACGCGGCCGATTCCGCTCGGCCGGCACGACCGCGACAGCATGGTGCGCGCGCTGTCCGACATGCAGTCCGGGCTTGCGGCGACCGTCGGCGAGATCGCCGTCAGCGCCGAGGCGATCGCGGCCGCGTCCGGCGAGATCTCGACCGGCAACCTCGACCTGTCGCGGCGCACCGAGCAGCAGGCCGTCGCGCTCGAGCGCACCGCGGCCAGCATGGAAGAGCTCACGTCGACCGTGCGGCAGAACGCCGAGAACGCGCGTCAGGCGAGCGCGCTCGCGGCCAATGCGTCGGCCGTCGCGGAGGCGGGCGGCGAAGTCGTCGGTCGCGTGGTCGCGACGATGAGCGAGATCGACGACAGCGCGAAGAACATTCGCGACATCATCGGCACGATCGAGGGGATCGCGTTCCAGACCAACATTCTCGCATTGAACGCGGCGGTCGAGGCGGCGCGCGCGGGTGAGCAGGGGCGCGGTTTTTCGGTGGTCGCGGGCGAGGTGCGGCTGCTCGCGCAGCGCGCGGCGACCGCGGCGAAGGAGATCCGTACGCTGATCGGCGCGTCGGTCGAGCGCGTCGCGAACGGCGCGGCGCTCGCGCACGATGCGGGCCGCACGATGGACGACGTGGTGCGGGCGGTCAAGCGCGTGACCGACATCATCGGCGAGATCTCGGCGGCGTCGGACGAGCAGAGCGCCGGGATCGACGAGATCGGCCGCGCGGTCACGCAGATGGATGCCGGCACGCAGCAGAACGCCGCGCTCGTCGAGCAGGCCGCCGCTGCGGCGAATGCGCTCGACGAACAGGCGCAGGCGCTCAAGTCGCTGGTCGGACGCTTTCGCATCGCGGCGTAGGCGTCCGGCCGTCGACGCTTACGACTTCTTCCGCTGGTCCGGATCGATGATGACCGTGCAGGTCGTGCCCGCCGACAGCACCACGTCGGCCGGCACCTCGTCGATGCGGATGCGCACCGGCACGCGCTGCGCGAGGCGCACCCAGTTGAAGGTCGGGTTCACGTCCGCGACGAGGTCGCGGCTTTGCGGGTTGTCGCGATCGTAGATGCCGCGCGAAATGCTCTCGACGTGGCCCTTCATCACGCCGCCGCTCATCAGCCGCATCTCGGCCGGCGCGCCGACCTTCACGCGCGGCAGCTTGGTTTCCTCGAAGTAGCCGTAGACCCAGAACGAATGGCTGTCGACGATCGCGAGCTTCGCCTGGCCGGCCACCGCGTAGTTGCCCTTGAACGTCTGCAGGTTCGTGATGTAGCCGTCGACCGGTGCGACCACGCGCGTGCGTTCGAGGTTGAGCTTCGCGGCGTCGAGCGCGGCGATCGCCTGCTGGTACTGCGCATCGGCGCTCGACGCGCTGTGCGCCGCGTTCTCGCGGTTTTCCTTCGACACGACGAGCGCGTCGAGGTCGGCACGACGGGCCGCGTCGTCGCGGCGCATCTGCAGTTCCGCGCGGCGGGCGGCGACGGCCGCCTGCGCCTGCTCGACCGCGATCTGGTAGTGCGACGGGTCGATCTGCATGATCAGGTCGCCCTTTTTCACGAGCTGGTTGTCATGCACGGGCAGCTCGACGATCGCGCCCGACACGTCCGGTGCGACGTTGACGATTTCGGCACGGACGCGCCCGTCGCGCGTCCAGGGATCGTCCATGTAGTGCACCCACAGCGAGCGCCCGATCAGGATCGCGACGAGAAGGATGATGGCGGTCGCGACGAAGCCGAAGAGTTTTCTGAGAATCATGATGGTTCGGAATCAACGGTAAACGGCAAGACTCAGTCCGCCGCAAATGCAGACGAGAAGGCACGCGCGGAACAGCGACGGGTGCCAGACGAGACGGTAGAGGCCCGTGTAGGCGAGCAGGCGGTCGACGGCCCAGGTCGCAAGCGCGCCCAGGACGAACATCAGGACCACCGTGGGCATGTAGGCATCGAGAATGGCGATTTCACGCGGCATCATGACGAGGCTCCTTGTTGGGGACGCACGGGGCGGTTGCGGTTGAGCGGCTCGAGCGGCGATTCCGGATCGAGCAGCGCCGTGCGTACGAAATGCAGATGGCTCAGGATGCGCTGCAGCCGGTGGCGCTCCTCGCGCGACGGCGTGAACGCATCGAGCGTTTGCCGGGTCGCGTCGATCGCGGCGTTGACCGCGGCGAGCGCCGCGTCGAAGCGCGCCGCGTCCGGCTTGCGGAACAGCGCGGACAGCGCGGCGCGCAGCGTCTCGATCGCGCGGCGCCACGGTGTCGTCGGCGCATAGCGCGGGTCGGACGGCAGCGTCGCCAGCTCCGCGCGCAGGTCGAGCGCGGCATTGCCCGTTTCCAGCACCGCGAACATCCAGCGCAGCGCGTCGCGCTGCACGTCGGGCTGGTCGGCCGACAGCGTGTGCGCCTGGTACATCAGGTCGCGCGCGCCGCTCTCGAAGCGCGTGCGCAAGCCGGCGAGCCGTGCGTGGCACGCCGCGACCACCTGGTGGCGCAGGTCGGCGAACAGCCGCTTCTTGTGCCACGGCGCGGTCGGCGGGAACAGCACCGCGAACGCGATCGCCGAGACCAGCATCGACAGCACCAGCGCGAGCGCGTCGTTCATGAAGCTCGTCGGGTCGTAGTGCGTGATGTTGTCGGGGCCGGCGAGGAAGCTGAAGAAGATCAGGTAGCCCATCCCGTAGCCGGCGAGCTTCGGCTTCAGCGTCATGCAGATGCCGATCGCGAGCAGCGGCGCGAGGGCCACGCACAGCAGCGGGAAGCCGTCGATGTGCGGGTAGATGCCGAACGTCAGCAGGAAGCCCGTGCAGACGGCCAGTGCGGTACCCATGCCCATCTGTGCGGACATCGCGGTCGGGCGCGGCGTCGACGATGCGAGCGCGCAGGTGGCCGCCGCCGTCAGCGTCAGCGTCACGCCGCTCGGCCACGCGGTCGCGATCCAGAACGCGCCGAGCACGAGGATCACGGTCGCGGTGCGAATCGCGGCGATCACCATCGCCGTCAGGTTGGTGCGCGGCTCGTAGCGCTCGATCCAGCGCTCGCGCTCGTGCGTCGCGGTCGACAGCGACGCGTAGGTCGCCGCGTATTCGTGCAGGTCCGTGATGAAGCGGTACAGCAGCTCGGTGGCCGTGTCGAAGTCGAGCAGCGGGAAATCCGGCTGCGTCTCGAGCGCGGCGCGCGTCGCGCGGATGCGGCGCGGCAGCGCGTCGCGCCACGCGAGCAACTGTTCGGCGGCGAGCGCGGCGTCGGCCGACGAGCGCACCGGCTCGCCGTTGCGCGTCAGAAGCGGCGCGATTTCGCGGAAGTACGGCTCGATCGCATCGATCGCGGCCTGCGCGCCGGCCGCGCGCAGTCGGTTCATCAACTGGTGCAGCGCGTGGAAGCGGCTCGATACGCTCATGAACTCGCTGTTCAGGCGCGCGAGACGGCCGCTGCGCATCCGCGTGTCCGGATCCTCGAACACGGCCATGCTGCGCGCCGCTTCGAAGCCGACCACGTCCGCGACGAAGCGCGTATGGATGGTTTCGATGTGCGCGCGGTCGAGCTGGCCCGACAGTGCCGCCGCGACGTAGTCGACGAAGCTGCTGAAGCGCTTGCGCACCGTCGTGCGCATCTGCTCGCCGGTGTACTGCGGAAACACCAGCGCGCTGACGACGCCTGCCGACACGATCCCGACCATGATCTCGGCGACCCGCGTCATCGCGCTCATGAACGCGCCGTCGGGGTGTTGCGATGCCGGCAGCCCGATCAGCGCGGTCGTGTAACCGGCGAGCAGGAAGCCGTAGCTGCGGAAATTGCGGTTGCGCGCGGCGCCGGCCGTGCACAGCGCGACCCACAGCGCGACGGCCAAGAGGAACAGCTGCGGCTGCTGCGGGAACAGCCCGACGAACGTGAGCGTCGCGATCAGCCCGAAGATCGTGCCGGCGACCCGGTAGAAGCTCTTCGCGAGCACCGCGCCGCTTTGCGGCTGCATCACGATGAACACCGTGGTCATCGCCGTCTTCGGGGCCGGCAGGTCGAGCCGCATCGACACGCCGGTCGCGATGAACGCGGCGAGCAGCGCCTTGAACAGGTAGAGCCACGCGGCGCCGTCGCTGCGGGCCCAGTCGCCGAAGGCGGCGTACCAGGCCGCGAGCGCGCCGCCGGCGTGCGTGGAAGCGGGGGAGGAGGCTGACATGACGGTCGCTCCGCGTTACCGTGCGGCCGGCGTGGCGGCTGCACCCGCCGAACCGGCCGTCGCGACCTGCGCGGGGCGGGCGACGGCCGCGGCGGGCTTCGCGCCCGATGCGGCTGCCGGCGCGGCGGCACCCGCGGCGGACGCGTCGCGCGGCGGATGGCCGCCCCGCACGTCCGCATCCGTCTGCGTCTCCGTCTCGACGCCGCCGCCGAGCGCGGCCATCAACTGCGCGTGTGCGGCGAGGCGTTCCGCGTCGATGCGGGCCGCCGTTTCCTGTGCGCGCAGCAGCTGCTGTTGCGCGACCAGCACGTTCACGTAATCGGTCAGCCCGCGGCGGAAGCCTTCGCGCGACAGCTGGTAACTGCGGTCGTTGGCGGCCACCGAGCGCGCGGCGTCCTTCTTCTGCGTGTCGAGCGAGCGGATCCGCACGACCTGGTCGGCGATGTCCTTGAGCGCGCCGACGACCGTCTGGTTGTAGCGTTCGACCGCCTGGTCGTAGCCGGCGTCGGCCGCGCCGAGTTGCGCGCGCAGCCGGCCGCCTTCGAAGATCGGCAGCGACAGCGCTGGGCCGGCCGTCCAGCCGCCATTCATCGCGCGCAGGAAGTCGGTGAACGGCGCGGTCACGCCGAAGCCGCCGACCGTCGCGAGCAGATCGATATTCGGGTAGAAGGCGGCTTTCGCGACATCGATGCCGCGAGCCTGCGCGTCGACCGTCCAGCGGGCCGCGACGACGTCCGGGCGGCGCCCGAGCAGGTCGGCCGGCAGCGCGGACGGCAGGCCGGCCGGCGCATCGAGCGACAGGCTCGGCCGCTTGATCGCGTCGCCGGCGCCCGGGCCCTTGCCCGCGAGCGCGGCGAGCTGGTGGCGCGCGAGCTGGATCGCTTCTTCGTAGCTGTCGATCTGGCGCTCGTAGTCGGGCAGCGTCGATTCGGCCTGGCTGACTTCGAGCTGCGTGCCGAGGCCGGCCTGCAGGCGCTTGCGCGCGAGATCGGCCAGCGAGCGCTGGCGTTCGAACGTTTCGTGCGCAAGGTCGAGCAGCGCGTAGTTCATCGACATGCCGACATACGCGCGCACGACGTTGACCTCGAGCTCGAGCTTCGCCGCCCGTGCGTCGGCCGCGGTCGCATGCGCGGTGTCGAGCGCGCGCTCGGTCGCGTTCTTGTCCTTGCCCCACAGGTCGAGGTGGTACGACAGGCCGAGCGTGCCGGTGTTGTTCCAGGTGTCGGTATCGGCGAGCGGCCCCGGGCCGTAGTAGACGTTGTCCGGCCAGTGCTGGCGCATCAGCGACAGATTGCCGTTGATCTGCGGCAGTTCCGCCGAGCGCGCCACGCGCGCCATCGCCTGCGCTTCGCGCACGCGCGCCTCGGCGGCCGCCAGGCTCGGGTTGCCGGCCTGCGCGGCGGCAATCCACGCATCGAGCTGCGGATCGCGGTACGCGCGCCACCAGTCGGACGCGGGCCAGCCTGCATCGTGGTCCGCCGCGCGGATCGCGGCGCCGGCGTCGAGCGTGTTCGCTTCGATGCGGGCGGACTGCGGCTTGTTGTCGCCCATGCTCGCGCATCCGGCCATTATTAATGAGACTGCAAGAACCGCCAGTGCCAGCGTCCCTTTTGTTGCCGGAGACCGCACGATTTTCTCCCTTTCGGATATAGATGAGTCGGATGCGATTATATTTTTCAGTGATTCCTGAATAAATGGACAACGGTGCAAGTCATTTTTACGAATCCTGAGATAATATTTGTTGGCCCCTGTGCAACAATCCCTCCGGATTCATACGGGTAATGGGATGGATACGTTACAAAACATGCGGGTCTTCGTCCGCGTGGTCGACGCGGGCAGCTTTACCGCGGCCGCCCAGCAGATGAATTCGACCACCGCCTATGCATCGCGCGCCGTGTCGGATCTCGAGGCGCACCTGCGCACGCGCCTCCTGAACCGGACGACACGCCGGATCGCGCTGACCGAAGCGGGCGAGCGCTACCTGCAGCGCTGCGAGCAGATCCTCGCGTACGTCGACCAGGCCGAAGCCGAAGCGGGCGACGCGCACGCGCGGCCGTCGGGCAAGCTGAAGGTGCATTGCTTCACGAGCCTCGGGCAGCACTACCTGGTGCCGGCCATTGCGCGCTATCGGCAGCGCTATCCGGACGTGCACGTCGAGCTGACGCTCGCGCAGCGGATGCCCGACCTGCTCGACGAGGGGTACGACGTCGCGATCGTGGTCGGCCGCGACCTGCCGGATTCGGGGCTCGTGTCGCAGCGGCTCGGCGAGAGCTACAGCGTCGTGTGCGCGTCGCCGGGCTATATCGACGCGCACGGCGTGCCGCAGACCCCGGCCGATCTCGAGCAGCACGTCTGTCTCGGGATGGTCGCGCCGGGCTTTCACTTCGACGAATGGTCGCTGTCGGGGCCGCGCGGCGACGAGGTGGTTCCGGTCACGGCGCCGCCGTTCCGCGTGAACGTCGCCGAGGCGCTCGCGGTGGCCGTGCGGGAAGGGATGGGAATCGGCGGGTTGCCGCTCTATTCGGCGATCGGCGGGCTGCGCAGCGGACACATCGTGCGCGTGATGCCCGAATACCGGTCGCACGTGATGAACATCTACGCGTTGTATCCGTCGCGCCAGTACCTCGACGCGAAAATCCGCACCTGGGTCGATTTCCTGCGCGACGAGCTGCCGGCCACGCTGGAAGCCGACGAGGCCGCGCTCGCGCAGTTCACGGCTGCGACATGAGCGCGCGGTCGAGCGCAATCTGACCAGATTTGTCCTTCACGCAACATTTTTTTACCAACGGACCGCGGACAGTTTGATACTGTTTCAATCATCGAGATTTGGAACTGCCCACACCCGGAGTCGCAATGGATACGCAACTGATGATCGGCCTTGGAGTTTTGCTTGGTGCGGCTGCTGCCGCCGCGGCGACGCGCGATCTGCTGCGCGCGATGAAGGCGCGGATGAAGCCGGTGCCGGTGCGGGTGCGGGTGCGCCCGTCGTCGAACGGCTCGCGCCGCGCCGATCGCTGATCGGGGGGGTTTTCAGCTCGGGTAGGCCGCATCACGCGGCCCGATGGCTTGGCGCTCAGCCGAGCTCGACCACCTTGTCCCACGCAAACGCGGGATTCTCCAGTTCGCCGGTGCGCCGGCGGATATAGCCGCGCGGGTTGCACACCACGCGCGTGCCGCTGTCGGTCACGTAATCGAATGAAGTATGCGTGTGGCCGTGGATCCACAGGTCCACGGGCGGCCGCACGAGTTCCGCCATGTCCGTGACGAATCCCGCCGACGCCAGGTCTTCCGCATAACGCTCCGCCAGCGAGCGCAGGTGCGGCGCATGATGCGTGACGACGATCGTGCGGCCCGCGAACGGTGTCGCGAGCCGTGCTTCCAGCCACGCGCGGCCTTGCCGGTGCAGCGCGATCGCGTCGGCCGGCGTGAAATCCCGCTCCGGGGCTGCCGCCGCATGCACGGACGCATCGTGCGGCCACGTCACCTGGATCAATCCCTTGAAATCGAGCATCACGCGCATGGCCGCGTCGATCGCGTGCGCGACGCTCGCCTGGTCGGCGCCGAACAGCGAGAAATCGGCCCACAACGTCGTGCCGAGCACGCGAAAGCGCTGCGCCGGATCGACGTACACGCCGTTGTTCAGGTAATGCACGTGGTCGATCGTGTGCGCGGCGTCGCGCATCGCGGTTTCGAGCGCGCCGAATTCCCCGTCGTAGTACTCGTGATTACCCGGCACGTAGATCACCGGCACGTCGGGATCGAACGTCTCCGCGGCCCAGCGCAGGCCTTCCGCGTGATTGTGGATATCGCCGGCCAGCACGACGAGATCCGCGTCGGCATGCGCGATCGTGTCGGGCTGGTTGCATTCGAGATGCAGGTCGGACAGGACGCGGACTCTCATGGGCATCGCTCCGGGACGGGGGCTTCAGTGCAGGACCTTGCCGGGATTCATCAGCCCGCGCGGGTCGAGCGCGGTCTTCAGCGTGCGCATGAGCGCCGTTTCGACCGGCGACTTGTAGCGCTGCGCGTCGTCGATCTTCAGCTGGCCGATCCCGTGCTCCGCGCTGATCGTGCCGTGGTGACGGTGCACGTTGTCGTAGACGATGCGGTTGATCGGCTTCTGGAATGTCGCGAGGAACGCCTTCGGGTCGCCGCCTTCGGGCGTCTGCACGTTGTAGTGCAGGTTGCCGTCGCCGAGATGGCCGAACGTGACCATCCGCGCGCCCGGCGCGGCCTGCTGGATCGCTGCGTCGGTTTCGTCGATGAAGCGCGCGATCGACGAGATCGGCACCGCGATGTCGTGCTTGATGTTGAGACCCTCGTCGGCCTGCGCGAGCGGGATGTGTTCGCGCAGGTCCCAGAACGCGCGCGATTGCGCGAGATTTTCCGCGACGACGGCGTCGACCACGAGCCCGGACTCGAACGCCTCTTCCATCAGTTTTTCGAACAGCGCGCGCGCATGCGTTTCGCTTTCGTTGTCCGACAGTTCGAGCAGCACCGTCTGCGCATGCGTGCGGTCGAACGGATAGCGCAGTTGCGGATAGTGCTTGCCGACCAGCTGCATGCAGAAGTCGGACATCAGCTCGAAGCCGGTCAGCAGCGGGCCGGCCGCGCGTTGCGCGAGCGCGAGGAAGTCGAGCGCCGCGTGCGGCGACTCGAGCGCGGCCAGCGCCGTGACCTGCGCGGCCGGCAGCGGATGCAGCTTCAGCACGGCGGCCGTGATGATCCCGAGCGTGCCTTCGGCGCCGATGAACAGGTCGCGCAAGTCGTAGCCGGTGTTGTCCTTGCGCAGCCCGCGCAGGCCGTCCCAGATCTCGCCCTGCGGCGTCACGACCTCGAGCCCGAGGCACAGCTCGCGTGCGTTGCCGTAGCGCAGCACCGCGGTGCCGCCGGCGTTGGTCGACAGGTTGCCGCCGATCGTGCAGCTGCCTTCGGCGGCGAGGCTCAGCGCGAACAGCCGGCCGCCTTCGCGGGCGCGCGCCTGCACGTCGGCGAGGATCACGCCGGCGTCGACCGTGATCGTGTTGTTGTGCGGATCGAGGGCCCGCACGCGGTTCAGGCGCGCGAGGCTCAGCACGGCCTGGCTGCCGCTCGCGTCGGGCGTCGCGCCGCCGGCGAGCCCCGTGTTGCCGCCCTGCGGCACGAGCGCGACGCCGTGCGCGTTGGCGAGCCGGACGAGCGCGGCGACTTCCGCCGTATCGGCCGGTTTCAGCACCGCGCACGCGCTGCCCTTGTAGCGGCGGCGCCAGTCGGTCAGGAACGGTTCGGTGTCGTGCGGCTCGGTCAGCACGTAGGTGGCGCCGATCGCGTCTCGGCAGGCGGATACGAAGGCTTCGGAAGAATTCATACGTTCGGTCGCGTAAGGGTCAGGACGCGGCGCGCTGCTGCTTCGCCGCGCGCTTGAACGGCGCGACGTAGGCCAGCGCGGCCACGAAGAAGCCGACGGCGAGCGCGGTCTCGCACCAGCCGAGCGTCGCGGACAATCCGCGGTCGGACATGCCGCGCACGATGCCTTCGGCGAAATAGACGAGGATCAGCATGCTCGCCCACTGCATCGTATAAATGTTACGCCGCCAGACGCCGGGCAGCGCGAGCGCGAGCGGCACGGCCTTGAGCATCAGCGCCGAGCCCCCCGGGCGCAGCGGCGCGAGCCACAGTTCCCACGCGAGCGACAGCGCAATCAGCGCGACGAGGCACGCGGCCGCGGCCAGCGCGTAGCGCGGCCGGGCGGCGACGGGGGGACGGGCGGGACGGGCAGGCGCGTTCATGCGGCCTCGGCGGCCCGGGCGTCGGCGAGGGCCGCCGCCGCACGCGCGAGCCGCACGCCAAGCGCGGCCGCGAGCGCCTTTTCGTCCGCCGACAGCCCCGCGGGCCCGCTGCGATCGTGCTGCGACACGTGCGACGCGCCGTACGGCGTGCCGCCGGTGCGCGTCGTGCTGAGCGCGGATTCCGTGTACGGGATGCCGACGATCATCATCCCGTGATGCAGCAGCGGCAGCATCATCGACAGCAGCGTCGACTCCTGGCCGCCGTGCAGGCTGCCGGTGGACGTGAACACGCAGGCCGGCTTGCCGGTCAGCGCGCCCGACAGCCATTGCGGCGTCGTGCCGTCGAGGAAATACTTGAGCGAGGCGGCCATGTTGCCGAAGCGGGTCGGCGAGCCGAGCGCGAGGCCCGCGCACTCCTCGAGATCGCGCAACTCCGCATACGGCGGGCCGTCGTCGGGGATATCGGAGGCGGTGGCTTCGCAGACCGTCGAGACGGGCGGCACGGTACGGATGCGGGCCTGCATGCCGGGCACGCTGTCGATGCCGTTCGCGATTGCGAGTGCGAGATCACGCGTGGCGCCGTGGCGGCTGTAATAGAGGACGAGGATGTCTTTCATGGGCGACGGGGCCGCATGCGGCCGCGCGGATGCCCGGTGCAGTCGGCCCCTGCTGGATCGAGCGGCTATTATAGGGGCTGAAGTCGTCGCGCAGCGCGGCGGCGGCGCGCCGTCGGGCGCGCGGCGTCAGCAGAGAAGGAGAAGCCGTTTGCCGAAGTTGAGCGTCGATCTCGACACCCTCAAGCGCCTCGCGCAGTTCGCGGCCCGGCGCAGCGCCGAGGATCGCATCCCGCAAGTGGCGGGCAGCCTCACGTTCACGACGATGCTGGCACTCGTGCCGCTCGTGACGGTCGCGTTTGCGCTGTTTACCGCGTTCCCGATGTTCGCGTCGTTCCAGATCTCGCTGCAGGGGTTCCTCGCGGATCACCTGATGCCCGCGCAGTTCAACGTCCAGATCTTCAAGTACCTGAACCAGTTCGCGTCGAAGGCCAAGGGGCTGACGACGGCCGGCCTGATCGTGCTCGTCGTCACGTCCGTGATGACGATGATGACGATCGAGTCCGCGTTCAACCTGATCTGGCGGGTGCGCAAGCCGCGGCCGTTCGCGCAGCGCGTGCTCGCGTACTGGGCGCTGATCACGCTCGGGCCCTTGCTGTTCGGCGTGAGCCTGTCGATCTCGTCGTACCTGTTTACGCAATCGCTGGCGTTCACCGGCGCCGCGCCGTCGACGTCGATCGTCGAATGGCTGCTCGCGTTCGTGTCGCTGCCGCTGACCGTGCTCGCGTTCACGCTGCTGTACGTGTATCTGCCGAACTGCACGGTCGCATGGCGCGACGCGGTGATCGGCGGGCTGTTCGCGGCCATCGCGTTCGAGCTCGCGAAGCGCGGCTTCGGCTATTACGTGCGGCGCATTCCGACCTATACGGCCGTCTACGGCGCGTTCGCGGCGCTGCCGGTGTTCCTGTTGTGGGTGTATCTGAGCTGGTTCATCGCGCTGCTCGGCGCGATGGTGGCGTCCGCGCTGCCGGCGATCCGCGTCGGCCAGTTCCATCGCATCCACTATGCGGGCAGCGACCTGCTCGACGCGCTCGAATTGCTCGCGCGGCTGGCCGAGGCGCGCGCGGTCGGCAAGGCGGGCTATACGGCGATGCGGCTTGCGGCCATGTTGCGCTGCGACATGGAAACCGCGCAGCGGCTGCTGTCGACGATGGAGGAGCGGGAGTGGATCGCGCGGCTGGACAGTGGCGAACGCGCGCCGCGCTACATCCTGCTGGCGAATCCGGAGCAGCTGACGCTGGCGCAGCTGTTCGACGTGCTGGTGATCGACCGCACCGAACTGACCTACCAGCTGCAGCGACGCAGCAGCCACGTCGAAGGCGGGGCATTGCTCGAGGTGCTGTCGAACGACCGGTTCGACGTATCGCTTGCGTCGCTGATCGCCGCGCACCGGCTTGCAGGTGCGCCGGCCGCGACCGTGCCCGGGCCCGTGCCCGGCGGGGCGCACGACCCGCACGCGCGGCCGCCGAAAACGGCGTGACGCGGTGCCGGGCGGGCCTTACAGCGGAATCTTGCCGGTGCAGATGTCCTTGAACATCACCCAATCGCCCATCAGGCTGTAGATCGGGTGCCGGAACGTGGCGGGGCGGTTCTTCTCGAAGAAGAAGTGTCCGACCCACGCGAGTCCGTAGCCGCACACGACCGCCGCCGGCAGCCACGGCCAGTGGCCCGTCGCGATCGCCATCGCGACGCAGCCGATCACGCCGAGCGAGCCGATGAAGTGCAGCCGGCGCGACGTCAGGTTCTGGTGTTCGTTCAGGTAGTACGGGTAGAAATCGGCGAAGCTGGCGAATTGCTCCGTATGCGTATGTGCCATGGCCGTCTCCTCGGGCCGCCGTCCATGGACTCATTGTGCGGCGGCCGGCCGGTGTCCGCAAGCGGCGACGGCCGCGCCGCGTGGGGCTGAGCTTTCCTTTTGACAGGCTTTCCGATAGGATCGAAAGCGGTTTTGCATTCAAGCATGAGGGGACTACGATGCGCGTCAGCGATATTCTGAAAGTGAAGGGCAACACGCTGTTTACGGTGACGCCCGATAAGCCGCTGCGCGAAGCGGTCGATACGATGGCCGAACACGATATCGGTTCGCTCGTCGTGATGGAGTACGGTGATCTCGTCGGGATGCTGACGTTCCGCGAGATCATCCTGCGCCTGCACGTGAACGGCGGCGCGATCGGCGACGTGCAGGTGCGCAAGGTGATGGACGAGCCGCTCACGTGCACGCCGGAAACCGACGTCAACGAAGTGCGCCGGATGATGCTCGAGCGCCACGCGCGCTACATGCCGGTGCTCGACAAGAAGGTGCTGATGGGCGTCATTTCGTTCTACGACGTCGCGAAGACGGTCGTCGAGGCGCAGAGCTTCGAGAACCGGATGCTGAAGGCGTACATTCGCGACTGGCCGGAATCGGAAGCCGAAGCGCAGAAGCCGTGAATCGCGTCGCGCCCGGTGCCATGACGCGCGGGCGCTGCCATTCGGCGTACGGCGGCGCAGGTTCAGCCTGCGCCGCCGTTTTTTCGACAACAACCCAAGGTCCGCGCAGCTTCGCCCAGACGATGCGCGCGTATTCCGCATGAGCGATCACACGCAAGTCTCTTCCGCGTCGCGCGGCGATCGGCGCGCCCACGCGTCGCAGTTCGACCTGTTGCGCCAGCGCCGTTTCGCGCCGTTCTTCACGACCCAGTTCCTGGGCGCGCTGAACGACAACGTGTTCAAGATCGGCTTCACGTCGCTCGTCACCTATCACACCGCGCGCTTTTCCGGCGTCGACCCGAAGACGGCCGCGTTCCTGATCTCCGCGATCTTCATCCTGCCGTTCGTGCTGTTCTCGGCCACCTCCGGCCAGATCGCCGACAAATACGACAAGGCGACGCTCACGCGCTTCGTGAAGTCCTTCGAGATCGTGCTGATGCTGGTCGGCGCGGCCGGTTTCGTCACGCACAGCGCGACGCTGCTGTATCTGTGCACGTTCATGATGGGGATGCACTCGACGCTGTTCGGCCCCGTCAAGTATTCGTACCTGCCGCAGCATCTCGGCGACCACGAACTGGTCGGCGGCAACGGCCTCGTCGAGATGGGCACGTTCATCGCGATCCTGATCGGCACGATCATCGGCGGCGCGGCCGCGGGCATCGAAGGCAGCGGCGAGCGCGTGCTCGCGGTGAGCGTCGTCGTCATCGCGCTCGCGGGGCGGCTCGTCGCGCAGCGCGTGCCGTCGACGCCCGCGCCGCAGCCCGATCTCGTGATCAACTGGAATCCGTTCAGCGAAACGTGGCGCAATCTCGGGCTCGCGCGGCAGAACCGCACCGTGTTCCTGAGCCTGCTCGGCATCTCGTGGCTGTGGTTCGTAGGCGCGACGTTCCTCACGTCGTTCTTCAACTTCGCGAAGGACGTGCTGTCCGCGAGCCCCGACGTCGTCACGGTCCTGCTTGCGACGTTCTCGGTCGGGATCGGCCTCGGCTCGCTGCTCTGCGAGCGGCTGTCGCAGCGGCGCGTCGAGATCGGCCTCGTGCCGCTCGGCTCGATCGGTATCAGCGTGTTCGCGATCGAGCTGTATTTCGCGAGCCGCTCGCTGCCATCGCCCGGGCATCTGCTGTCGGTCGGGGAATTCCTGGCCGGCGCGCGCCACTGGCGCATCCTGGCCGACCTGTTCCTGCTCGCGATGTTCGGCGGCTTCTACAGCGTACCGCTGTATGCGCTGATCCAGAGCCGCAGCGCGCCGACCCACCGTGCGCGGATCATCGCCGCGAACAACATCCTGAACGCGCTGTTCATGATCCTGTCGGCCCTGATGGCGATGGGGCTGACCAAGGCCGGTGTCGACATTCCCGGCCTGTTCCTCGTCACCGCGCTGCTGAACGTCGTGGTCGCGACGTACATCTACCTGCTCGTCCCCGAGTTCCTGCTGCGTTTCGTCGCATGGGTGCTGGTGCACACGTTCTACCGGATTCGTCTCGTCCATGCGGAGCGGATCCCGGAAGAGGGCGCGGCCGTGCTCGTATGCAACCACGTGAGCTACGTCGACGCGCTCGTGCTGGCGGCTGCGAGCCCGCGGCCGATCCGGTTCGTGATGGATCACCGGATCTTCAAGGCGCGCTTCGCGAGCTGGGTGTTCCGGCATGCGAAGGCGATTCCGATCGCGCCGCGCCACGAGGATCCCGACATGCTCGCGCGCGCGTACGACGCATGCGAGGCCGCGCTGAAGGACGGCGAACTCGTGTGCATCTTCCCCGAGGGCAAGCTGACCAAGACGGGCGACATCAACACCTTCCACCACGGCATCACCGAGATCCTGGGCCGCACGCCGGCGCCCGTGATTCCGATGGCGCTGCGCGGGCTGTGGGGCAGCTATTTCTCCCGGCATGCCGATGCGCGCATGCCGCGGCCTATCAAGCGCGGCGTGATGAGCCGGCTGACGCTCGCGGTCGGCGAGCCGATCGCGGCCTCGGTCGCGACGCCCGAGGCGTTGCAGGCGGCGGTGACGGAACTGCGCGGCGCGCGGAAGTAGGCAGGGCGGGCCCCGGCGGCTTCGTATCGGGCAGCGGGCGGCTGCAAACCGGCCGGTTCGACCGGAACGGCGCAGGTCGACGATTCTCGCGCCGGGCCGTCTGCGTGGCCGGCCAGTATGGTCTGAACGGTTCACGCGGCCCGCGGGTCCGGGACGGCTGGCATAATAGCGGTTTACCTCTTTTCTCGACCGGCAAACGATCGGCCTGCCAGCGGCCCCGGCAGCGCATCGGTTTGTCCATTTCTCTTTGGGCGGTTCCATCATGTCCGGCAATACCCTCGGCACGCTTTTCACTGTCACGACCTTCGGCGAATCGCACGGTCCCGCGATCGGCTGCGTGATCGACGGCTGCCCGCCGGGAATGGGGCTGACCGAAGCCGACATCCAGGTCGAGCTCGATCGCCGCAAGCCCGGCACGTCGCGGCACGTGACGCAGCGCCAGGAAGCCGACGAGGTCGAGATCCTGTCCGGCGTGTTCGAAGGCGTGACGACCGGCACGCCGATCGCGCTGCTGATCCGCAACACCGACCAGCGCAGCAAGGATTACGGCAACATCGTCGAGACGTTCCGCCCCGGCCACGCCGACTACACCTACTGGCAGAAATACGGCATCCGCGACTACCGTGGCGGTGGCCGCTCGTCCGCGCGCCTGACCGCGCCGCTCGTCGGCGCGGGCGCGGTCGCGAAGAAGTGGCTGCGCGAGCGCTTCGGCGTCGAAGTGCGCGGCTACATGAGCGGTCTCGGCGAGATCGACGTGCCGTTCGTCGACTGGTCGCACGTCCGCGAGAACCCGTTCTTCTCGCCGAACGCGGCGATCGTTCCGGAGCTGGAAGCCTACATGGACGCGCTGCGCAAGGACGGCGATTCGATCGGTGCGCGCATCGACGTCGTCGCGTCGGGCGTGCCGGTCGGCTGGGGTGAACCGGTATTCGACCGGCTCGACGCGGACATCGCGAAGGCGATGATGAGCATCAACGCGGTGAAGGGCGTCGAGATCGGCGCGGGCTTCGACAGCGTCGCGCAGCGCGGCTCGGTGCACGGCGACGAACTGACGCCGGCCGGTTTCGTCGGCAACCATGCAGGCGGCGTGCTCGGCGGGATTTCGACGGGGCAGGACATCACCGTGTCGATCGCGATCAAGCCGACCTCGAGCATCCGCACGCCGCGCCGTTCGATCACGAAGTCCGGTGAAGAAGCGACCGTCGAAACCTTCGGCCGCCACGACCCGTGCGTCGGCATTCGCGCGACGCCGATCGCCGAGTCGATGCTCGCGCTGGTGCTGATCGACCACGCGCTGCGCCATCGCGCACAGTGCGGCGACGTCGAGACGCCGACGCCGAAGATCGCGGGCAGCGCGACCTGATGCAGCGGAGCCGGCACTCGCCGGTTCGACCGATTTGGCCGATTCGATGCGAAACGGGGCGCCTGCGGCGCCCCGTTTTCATTGGGCCGCCGCATCCGGCGGCGCGGCCGATTCGCGTACCCGCAGCTCCGGCAGTACCGCGCAACCGGGCCCGGCTGCGCCGTTTTCGAGTGCGTCGAGCAACGCGCGGGCGGCCTTGCGGCCGATCGCATCGGTGTCGACCCACATCGTCGTCAGCGCCGGCCGGATTTCGCGAGCCAGCGCGACATCGTCGAACCCGGTGATCGACAGCTGCGAAGGCACGTCGATGCCCAGTGCCTGCGCCTCGAGCAGGGCGCCGAGCGCGAGTGCGTCGTTGCCGCAGATCACGGCCGTCGGGCGCGTCGCGCCGCTGTGGGCAATCGCGCGCAGGCTCGCCCGCCCGAACGCGATCGTGGCCGCGCCCTCGTGCTGGTGGATCGGCCTGACCGCGAGCCCGCGCGCGGCGAGCGTCTCGTGAATGCCGCGCAGGCGGGCCTGCACGCGGTCGTTGTCGGCCGAAGGCTGCATGATGATCGCGAAATCGCGATGCCCGAGCTCGAGCAGGTGCGTGGTCAGTCGCGCGAATGCCGCGCGGTTGTCGAAGCCGATGCAGCAGTGCGGGCTGTCGTCGCGGTAAGCATAGGTGACGACATACGGCACCCGATGCAGGTCGAGCAGTTCGAATACTTCCGGCGGATAGGCTTCGCCGACCAGCGACACCGCTTCGACGCCGCGCGACAGCATCGCGCGCACCTGCGCGAGCGCTTGCGCCGGATCGTAATTCGAGCAGCCCAGGAACAGGGTGATGCCATGCTCGGCCATGACCGCCTGCATGCCCGCTACCTGCGACGCGAACACCTGGTCGTCGAGCGTCGGAATGATCGCCCCGGTGATGTGGGTGCGCGTGGAGGCGAGTGCGCGGCCGGCTGCGTTGGGAATCCAGTTCAGCGCACGTGCCGCGTCGCGCACGCGCTGCTGCACGTCGGCCGAGACCTTGCCGGGATCGTTGTAGACGCGCGAAACGGTCGCGGTCGACACGCCGGCGAGTTTCGCGACGTCGCCGAGCACCGACCGGCCGCTGCCGCGGCGCGCGCGAGCCGCGCCACCGCCGGATGAAGGCGTACTCATCGGTTATCCCCGGGCGCGGCTGCCCTGCAGGCTCCGCGCGTGGTCAAAAACGCCATCGTTTACCCTCGATTCATCGTGGTCCCGCTTGCAATCCCGGTCTCGCCTGTGAGAATGTAAGCGCTATCTTGATGCTACTCCGTATTATGTCAGACACAGATTTCAACCGCATCGTGAAGTTTTCGTCGACGAAGGCCGATCAGGCCATTTTGTACGTCGAAAATGTAAGCGGTTACATTCGATGATGATCCACACCAGACCACCCCGAATCGCTGTCGTCGGCAGCGTCAACGTCGACCTCGTCACGCATGCGCCGCGGCTGCCCGTGCCGGGCGAAACGCTGCTCGGCACCACGTTCCAGACCGTTCACGGCGGCAAGGGGGCGAACCAGGCGGTGGCCGCCGCGCGCCTCGGTGCGTCGGTCGCGATGATCGGCTGCGTCGGCAACGATGCGTTCGGCGCACGTCTGCACGACGCGCTGGCGGCGGAGCGCATCGACGTGACGCATCTGCACCGGATCGACGGCGAGGCAACCGGGGTCGCGACGATCACGGTCGATGCGCACGGCGCGAACAGCATCGTCGTCGTGCCCGGTGCAAACGCGCGCCTCGATGCCGAATTGATCGACCGGGCGCGCGACGCGATCGCCGGCGCGGCGCTGATGGTGTGCCAGCTCGAGGTGCCGATCGAGACCGTCGCGCGCGCCATCGGCAATGCGATCGCGCATCGCACGCCGGTGCTGCTCAATCCGGCGCCGGCCCGGCCGCTGTTCGACGCATTGCTGGCCCGCATCGACTATCTCGTCGTCAACGAAACGGAAGCGGAGTCGCTGACTGGCATTGCCGTCGGCGACGACGCGTCGGCGGTGCGGGCCGCCGAAGCGCTGCGCGCGAAGGGTGTCGGCAACGTGCTGGTCACGCTGGGCGCGCGCGGCGTCTGCTGGCGCGGAAGTGCAGGGAGCGGCCGCCATCGGGCGATGGCGGTGGTCGCCGTCGATACGACGGCGGCCGGCGATACCTTCGTCGGCGGCTTCGCGGCCGCCCGGGCGAGCGGCGCGTCGATGGACGACGCGATCGCGTTCGGACAGCGTGCGGCCGCGATCAGCGTCACGCGCCACGGCGCGCAGACGTCGATTCCGACACGCGAGGAAGTGGAGCGTGGGGCCGCATAGATTCCGCGAAGACGGAACAGACCGAGGCCCGGAAACCATTCAGGACATGGAGACAAACGCAATGAACGAGAATCATGCTGTTCCGACTGCGCCGCTACGTATCCGGCGCGGACAACGTATTGCGCTCGCGCTGCTGATGGCGAGCGGGATCGTCAACTATCTCGACCGCGGCACGCTGGCCGTCGCGAGTTCGGCAATCCGGGGCGATCTCGGGCTGTCGCTCTCGCAGATGGGCTTGCTGCTGTCGGCGTTCTCGTGGAGCTACGCGCTGTGCCAGTTCCCGGTCGGCGGACTCGTCGATCGCATCGGGCCGCGCCGGCTGCTCGGCATCGGGCTGATCGTCTGGTCGCTCGCGCAGGCATCGGGCGGCATCGTGTCCACCTTCGGCTGGTTCATCGTCGCGCGCATCGTGCTGGGCATCGGCGAGGCGCCGCAGTTCCCGTCGGCGGCGCGGGTGGTGAGCAACTGGTTTCCGTTGCGCGCGCGCGGTACGCCGACCGGGATCTTCAACGCGGCGTCGCCGCTCGGCACCGCACTCGCGCCATTGCTGCTCGCGGTGCTCGTCGCATCGTTCAACTGGCGCTGGGCATTCGTCGTGACGGGTGCGCTCGGCCTCGTCGTCGCCGTCGTCTGGTTTGCGTTGTACCGCGATCCGGCGCGCGCGCAATTGACCGCGGCGGAACGCGCGTATCTCGATACCGATGCGCAGACTGCCGTTGCGATGCCGAAACTGACCTTCGCCGACTGGCGCAGCCTGTTTTCGCACGGCACGACCTGGGGCATGCTGCTCGGATTCTTCGGTTCCGTGTACCTGAACTGGGTCTACCTGACCTGGCTGCCGGGGTACCTGACGATGGAGCGTCACATGAGCCTCGTGCGCACCGGGTTTGCGGCATCCGTGCCGTTCCTGTGCGGGTTCGTCGGTTCGCTCGTTGCCGGCTGGCTCTCGGATCTGGTGACGCGCCGCAGCCGCTCGCCGGTCGTGAGCCGGCGCAACGCGGTGGTCGTCGCGATGCTCGGGATGGTCGCGTTCACGATTCCGGCCGCGCTCGTGCAGAGCAACACGGTCGCGCTCGCATGCATCTCGGTCGTGATCTTTCTCGCCAATGCGGCGTCGGCATGCTCGTGGGCGCTCGCGACGGCGGCCGCCCCGCCGAGCCGTGTCGCATCGCTCGGCGCGATCCAGAATTTCGGCGGTTTCATCGGCGGTGCGCTCGCGCCGATCCTGACGGGGGGCATCGCGCAGAGGTGGTCGTTCGTGCCCGCGCTGCTGACGGCGGCGGCAATCGCATTCGCCGGCGCGATGGCTTACCTGCTGCTGGTGCGCAAACCGATTCCCGAGCAGTCCGCGAGCGCCGCGCCCGGACCGCTGCCGGCCTGAGTCCGTCGGCTACACCCCCGTATTCACTGAAGGAAGGAGAAACAGATGCAACCACATCGGCAATCGAGCGCAACCATCGAGGGGATCGTACCGGTGATGCTGACGCCGTTCGACGACGCCGGCGCGATCGACTACGCGGGCCTCGAGCGACTCGTCGAATGGTATCTGGCGCACGGCTCGGATGCGCTGTTCGCGGTCGCGCAGTCGAGCGAGATGCAATTCCTGAGTCTTGCCGAGCGTGCGGAACTCGCGCGTTTCGTGGTCGAGCGGGTGGCCGGGCGCGTGCCCGTCGTCGCGTCCGGGCACATCAGCGACGATCTGGATGCGCAGGTCGCCGAGCTGCGTGTCGCGGCGGAATCGGGTGCGCAGGGCGTCGTGCTCGTGACCAACCGCCTCGATCCGCAGCGCAAGGGCAGCGCCGCGCTTCTCGACCATCTTCACAAGCTGCTCGCCCGGTTGCCGTCGGATCTGCCGCTCGGTTTGTACGAATGTCCGGCGCCTTATCGGCGACTGCTGTCCGATGACGAACTGCGTGCGTGCATCGACACCGGCCGCTTCGTGATGTTGAAGGACGTGAGCTGCGATCTGGAGACGGTGAAGCGACGCGTCGCACTCGCCGCGGGGTCGCCGCTGAAGATCCTCAATGCGAACGCCGCGATCGCATGGGATGCGATGAAGGCGGGTTCGGCCGGTTTCAACGGCGTGTTCACCAACTTCCATCCCGACCTGTACCGATGGTTGCGCACGCAGGGCGGCTCGGATCCGGCGCTGGCCGACGAGTTGTCGACGTTCCTGGTGCTCTCGGCGGTGTCGGAAGCGCTGGGCTACCCGGCGCTTGCGAAGATCTATCACCAACGGATCGGCACGTTCGGATCGATTCGTTGCCGTGCGATCGACTACGACGTGCGCGAGCGCTTCTGGGCGCTCGACGCGGTGCTCGACAAGATCGTGTCCGGTACCGAGCATTTCCGTCGGCGGATCGCGGCGCGTTAGCGCAGCCGATACGGGCGCGGTGCATGAGTCGCGCGCCCGATGGAGAGCCGGGCGGCGTCGAATGTCGAACGTCGAACCGACGAAAAAAACGCCGCGCGAGGCGGCGTTCTTCGGCAGTTACATGTTCGGGTAATTCGGCCCGCCGCCGCCTTCTGGCGTGACCCACACGATGTTCTGCGTCGGGTCCTTGATGTCGCAGGTCTTGCAGTGCACGCAGTTCTGCGCGTTGATCACGAGGCGGTCGCTGCCGTCGTCGTTCTTCACGAACTCGTACACGGCCGCCGGGCAGAAGCGCGCCTCCGGTCCCGCGTAGGTCCGCAGGTTCACGTTCACCGGCACGTTCGCGTCCTTCAGCGTCAGGTGCGCCGGCTGGTTCTCCTCGTGGTTCGTGTTCGAGATGAACACCGACGACAATCGGTCGAACGTCAGCTTGCCGTCCGGCTTCGGATACTCGATCGGCGTGCACTGCGATGCCGGCTTCAGCATCTCGTGATCCGCATGCTTGTGGTGCAGCGTCCACGGCACGTTGCCGCCCATCAACTTCTGCTCGAGCCCGACCATCAGCGTGCCGAGGTAGAGACCCTTCGCCATCCACTGCTTGAAGTTGCGTGCGCGGTACAGCTCCGTGTACAGCCACGATTGCTTGAAGGCGTCCGGGTACGCGTTGAGCTCATCGCTCTGGCGACC
>NZ_QTQM01000038.1:0-78647 GCF_003854225.1 Burkholderia sp. Bp8986
TCGCTGTCGACTTCGACATCGACCGGCCTCTCGTCGGCAACCAGCTCGATCAGCTCGCTGTCGACCTCGACCTCGACGGGCCTGTCGTCCGCAACCAGCTCGATCGGCTCGCTGTCCACCAGCCTCAGCTCGACCAACAGCTCGCTGACGTCGTTGTCCACGTCGACCGCAAGCAGTGTCACGTCGCTGTCCACGGGCCTGAGCTCGACCGACAGCTCGGTGGCGTCGCTGTCCACCTCGACGTCGACCGGCCTCTCGTCGGCGACCAGCTCGATCAGCTCGCTGTCCACGTCGACCTCGACCGGCCTGTCGTCGGCAACCAGCTCGATCAACTCGTTGTCCACGTCGACCTCGACCGGTCTCTCGACGGCCACCAGCACGATCCTGTCGCTGTCCACTTCGACCTCGACGGGTCTCTCGACGGCAACCAGCTCGATCACGTCGCTGTCCACCTCGACCTCGACCGCGATCGAAGCCGCGAAGACGCACTACTACAGCGTCAACGACAACGGCACGCAGCAAGGCAACTACGCCAACGACGGCGCGACGGGCGTCAACTCGCTGGCAGCCGGCGTGAACGCCAGCGCGGCAGGCGCCAGCAGCGTGGCAGTCGGCGACGGCTCGAACGCGCAGACGGCGGGCGCGGTCGCCATCGGCCAGAACGCATCGGCCACCGGCGGCAAGGCGGTGTCGATCGGCTCCGGCAACACCGCGAGCGGCGACGGCGCGGTCGCGATCGGCGACCCGAGCATCGCGACGGGCACCGGCGCAGTCGCGCTGGGCGCGAACGACACGGCGACCGGCACCGGCGCAGTGGCACTCGGCAACGCGAACACGGCAACCGGCAACAGCGCGCTCGCCCTCGGCAGCGCAAACCAGGCCACCGCGGACAACACGATCGCGCTCGGCAATCAGGCGACGGCCAGCGCGATCGGCGCCCAGGCCTACGGCTCGAATGCGAAGGCCACGGCAACCGACGCCCTCGCCTTCGGCACGAACGCGCAGGCCAATGTCGCCAACTCGATCGCCATGGGCGCGAACTCGACCACGGGCAACGCCGTCGGCGTGTCGAGCGTCACGGTCGGCGGCATCACGTACCCGGTCTACGGCACCTCGCCAGTGGGCGTCTTCAGCGTCGGCGCACCGGGTGCGGAACGCCAGATCACGAACGTCGCGGCAGGCCGGGTATCGGCCACCAGCACGGACGCGATCAACGGCAGCCAGCTCAACGCGACGAACCAGGCGGTCAACAGCCTGTCCACGTCGACCGCGTCGAATATCGCGTCGCTGTCGACCGGCATCGGTTCGCTGTCCACGGGCCTCAGCTCGACCAACAGCAACCTCACGTCGTTGTCCACGTCGACCTCGACGGCGATCAACTCGCTGTCGACGGGCCTCAGCTCGACGAACAGCAACCTCACGTCGTTGTCGACGTCGACCTCGACCGGCATCGGCTCGCTGTCGACCGGCCTGAGCACGACGAACAGCACGGTGGCTTCGCTGTCGACCGGCGTGACGAACCTTGGCGATCAGGTGAACCAGTTGTCGACCACGATCAACAACAACACGACACGTGCGGCGAACAACACCGGCATCGCGGCCGACATGAACGGCACCGGCAACGACCGGCCGACCGTCACCGCCGGCTCGAACTCGGTGGCGATCGGCGCGAATTCGAACGACGGCGGTCGCTCGAACGTGGTGTCGGTCGGCAGCGACACGCAGCAGCGCCAGATCACGAACGTCGCGCCGGGTACGCAAGGCACCGACGCGGTGAACGTGAACCAGCTGACGGCGGTGCAGACGACGCTGTCGACCGCCTTGTCCGGCCAGCAAGGGCAGATCAACGCGCTGGGTTCGCAACTGCAGCAGACCGACCAGATGGCGAAGCAGGGTATCGCGGCCGTCGGCGCGATGGCGTCGATCCCGCAGCTCGATCGCGACGCCAACTTCGGGATGGGTATCGGCACGTCGACCTTCCTCGGCCAGAAGGCGATGGCGGTCAACATGCAGGCGCGCATCACGGAGAACCTGAAGGCGTCGATCAACGGCGGCTTCAGCGGCGGTCAGAAGGTGATCGGCGCCGGCATGCTGTACCAGTGGAAGTAACCCGTCGCGCCGCCACGCCGCCGGCTCGCGAGCCGGCGGCGCCAGGGGGCCCCGACGGCAGGACGAGCCCGCCGCGCAACGCGCGGCGGGCTTCAGTCAACCCAAGTATTGAGGACGTAACCGTGAACAAACTCGCTCTTGCGCTCGCGCTTTCCGCGCTGGCCCTCGCCGCGTGCTCGACCGCATCCGGCCCGACCTTCAGTGCCTCCGAACTGCAGCCGCGCGACGGCGTGCGCACCTTCCAGGTGGACTGCCACGGCCTGCTGTCGGGCCCGCAGACCTGCATGAAGGCCGCCCGCAAGATCTGCGGCGACCAGCCGGTGCGCACCGTCGATTCCGCCCGCGCGCTGCGCGACAATTCCGATCCCGCGACGCTGGTGTTCCAGTGCGGCGCCGCGCCGGCCCAAGCTGCGTCGGCGGCCGAGCCGGCCCCCGCGCCGGCCGCGGTCGAACACGTCAACCTCGCGGGCGACGCGCTGTTCGCGACGGGCCTGGCCACGCTCACGCCGGCCGCGCGCGCGTCGCTCGACAAGCTGCTGAACGAACGCGAAGACCGCACGTACACGCAGGTGACGGTCACCGGCCATACGGATTCGGTCGGCAACGACGCCGCCAATCTCGCGCTGTCGAAGCGCCGCGCGGAAACCGTCGCAAGCTACCTGAAGGCACACGGACTGAAAGCGCAGGCCGTGTCGGTCACGGGCCGCGGCAGTGCCGATCCGGTCGCGTCCAACGCGACGGCCGAAGGCCGCGCGAGCAACCGCCGCGTCGAGATCTCGCTGCAGCGCTGAGCAGCCGGCCGTCGCGGCCCCGGCGCACCCCGCGCCCGCACGCGACGGCCTCGACCGGCAACGCGCAGCCGCCCCGCCGGCCACCCCGCCCGACCGCACCGTCCCCGCTTCGCCGGGGCCCCGGCTCCCGCGCGGGCGGCTATGTCAAAGTTCGTCAGGCCCCCTCCACAAGACGGCGCCTTCCGTGCCACAATCGCCGCAGACAGCTGCCGAGGCGTTCCGCCCGCGTCGCGCGCCGTGACCCGCCCGACGACACACCGGAATCCGGCGGCCGCCCCGCGATCCGCGCCGCTCGACTCATATTCCGGCGCGCGCCGGCGCGAACACAACCACGACAATCCACGGCGCGCCGTTTCGCGGCCACGGCCGAACGCACGACGCCGCAGAGGAAACCAACCGGTGACGGACATCAATCAAGCCGCCTCGGGCGGCACCCGCAAGCAACGGCCGGCCGTCGGCATCTCGCTGTTTGCGCGGGACGGCCAGGCGATCTGGGAAAACGGCATTCACCAGAACATCGCGTTCCTCGCGATGATGCTCAAGCGCTCCGATCGCGTCGGCCCCGTCTATTTCCTGAACGGCGGCGACGCCAATGCGTTTCCGGCCGGGCTCGATCTCGACGGCCTCGACGTGCCGCTCGTGAAGCCTTCCGACGTCACGCACGACCTCGACGTCGTGATCGAGATGGGCGCGCAATTGCCGCTCGAATGGCGCAGGCACATGAAGGCGCTCGGCAAGAAACTCGTCGCCTTCTTCTGCGGACACGTCTACGCCGGCCTGGGTGAAACACCGATCTTCGGCAAGCCGTCGGGACACATCTTCAACGACACGCCGTTCGACGAAGTATGGCTGCTGCCGCAGTACGAGAAGACCGGCGCACCGATGCTGCAAACCCTGTTGCGCGCGCCGGTGCACCTGATGCCGCATATCTGGTCGCCGTACTTCCTCGATCGCCGCATCGCCGCGCTGGCGAGCGAAGGCCTGACGTTCGGCTATCGGCCCGGCCGTCGCCCGTGGAATCTCGCCACGCTCGAGCCGAACATCTCGGTCGTGAAGTCCTGCCACTACCCGATGCTCGCGTGCGACGAACTCTACCGCGCGCATCCGGACGCCGTGCAGCATCTGTTCGTCGTCAACTCGATGCACATGAAGGCCCATCCGACCTTCGTGCACTTCGCGAACAGCCTCGACCTCGTGCGCCATCACAAGGCGACGTTCGAGCCGCGCATCGACCTGCCGGGCTTCATGGCGCGCCACGCGGACGCCGTCGTGTCCCATCACTGGGAAAACGCGCAGAACTATCTGTACTACGACGTGCTGTATGGCGGTTATCCGCTGATCCACAACTCGACGCTGATCGGCGACGCCGGCTACTACTACCCGGACTTCGATTCCGCCGCGGGCGGCCGCGTGCTGCTCGATGCCTGGCTGCATCACGACGAGCAGCTCGACGACTACCGCGCGAAAGCCGACCGGCTGCTGCGGTCGGTCTCGATCGACAACCCCGCGAACCTCGACGCGTTCGTCTCGCGTCTGGTCGCCTGAACCGGAGAATACGCATGTCGGACTCCAATGCCCGTCAAGCGCCCGGCGAGGGCAAGCGTCTCGTCGTCGGCGTGTCGCTGTTCGTGCGCGGCGCCGGCCAGTCGCTGTGGGAAAACGGCATCTTCCAGAACTGCCTGCTGCTGATTCTGTTGCTGCGCCAGTCGCCGCTCGTCGCTGAAGCCGTGATGGTGAACGGCGGCGAACAGCTCGCCGATCCGCAGATGATGCTCGGCGAATGGGACGTGCCGCTGCTGTCGATGGACGAAGCGCTCGAGCGCTGCGACGTGCTGATCGAAATGAGCGCGCAGTTCGGCGCCGACTACCTGCGCGCGTTCCGCGACCGCGGCGGCAAGGTCGTCACGATGCGGGTCGGCAACGACTACGTGATCGACATCGAGCGGGCGATGTTCGACAAGCCGTCGGGCTTCCTGTTCTCGGGCGCGCCGTACGACGCGGTCTGGACGATTCCGGAATTCGAGCGCTCGTGCCTGCACTATTACCAGACGGGCCTGCGCGCGCCGGTGACGATCGTCCCGCACATCTGGCATCCGATGCTGTTCGACAAGGCACGCGCGACGCTCGGCGCCGGTTTGTCGTTCGGCTATCAGCCCGGCAAGCCGCGCTGGCGCGTGACGATGTTCGAGCCGAACATCTGCATGGTGAAGACGAGCATCATCCCGATGCTGGTGACCGAGGAAGCGTATCGCGCGAAGCCCGATTTCGTCGAATTCGTGCGCGTGTGCAATACGTTGCACCTGAAGGAACATACGACGTTCGTTCATTTCGCGAAGAGTCTCGACATCGTGAACCACGGGATCACGACGTTCGAAAGCCGCTACGCGGTGTACGAGTTCATGGCCGCCTACGGCGACGCGGTGGTGTCGCACACGTGGGAAAACGCGCAGAACTACCTGTACTACGAACTGCTGTACGGCGACTATCCGCTGATCCACAACTCGCCGTTCCTCGGCAAGGCCGGGTATTTCTATCCGGACTTCGACTGCCAGGCCGGCGGCCGCGCGCTGCTGCAGGCATTTGCCGAACACGACGCGAATCTGGATGCATACCGCGAGCAATCGAAGCACGTGCTCGACTCGGTCAGCATCTACAACCCCGACAACGTCGCCGCGTATTCCGACGCGATCGCGTCGCTCTATCGCGACGCTTGACGCGCACCGTCCGCCCGGAGCCGCCGATGAAAATCAATGTCGCGATTACGATGAACGTGCAGCGCGACGCGACGCAGTCGATCTGGTACAACGGCGCGAACCAGCATTGCGTGTACCTGTACATGCTGCTGAAACGCTCGCCGCTGATCGGCGAAGTGTGGCTCGCGCACGACGACGGCATCACCGACTACCCGCAGGCGCTGATGATGGACGCGTTCGGCGACGCGCTGCGGCCGTTGTCGGCGATCGTCCACCAGACCGACCTGCTGATCGAGATGAACGCGTTCGTCGACCCGTCGCACACGGACGCGGTGCGCCGGCGCGGCGGCAAGTGCGTGTCGTACCGCTTCGGCAACGACTACGTGATCGCGGTCGAGACGATCAATTTCGAGAAGAACAACTGGCGGCCGAACCCGAACCGCGTGCAGTTCGACGAGATCTGGACCAACCCGCAGCACATGCACACGTGCGCGGCCTACTTCCAGGCCGTATATCGCGCGCCGGTGATCGAACTGCCGCACATCTGGTCGCCGTACTTCATCGAACGCAGCCTCGACGCCGACCCCGAGCTGAAGGCGCGCTTCGGCTACCGCAACCACGGTCCGGCCAAGCGCATCGCGTTCTTCGAGCCGAACCTGAACGTCGTGAAGAGTTCGATCGTGCCGATGCTGGCCGCGAACGCGTGCTACGTCGAGCATCCTGAGCTCGTCGAACACGTGTACATGACCAACACGTTCGACAAGAAGGAAAACGTCGCCTTCAAGCATCTCGCGCTCGGGCTCGAGATGGTGCGCGACGGCAGGGCGACGGCCGACGTGCGCGCGCCGTTCGTCGCGTGGGCCGCGCATCACACCGACATCGTCGTGTCGCACCATTGGGAAAACGGCCTGAACTACCTGCTGTACGACGCGCTGTACGGCAACTATCCGCTCGTGCACAACTCGCCGTTCCTGCGCGACGTCGGCTATTACTACCCGGACTTCGAGATCTTCGACGCGGCACGCGCGATCGCGACCGCCGCGCAGACGCACGACGCGCGGCTCGACGACTACGCGGCAGCGGCCCGCCGCTGCCTGCAGCAGGTCGACACGCTCGCCGAACACAACGTCCGCGCGTATTCCGGGCAGATCCAGCGCCTGTTCGCCGGGCGCGCGCTCGGCTGACCTCCTTCGCACGCGCTCCCGCCCATGAATCAGACCGTCCGCAATTTCGTCGTGATCGATTCGATCCACGGCCCGTTCGTTATCAACCGGCACTGCGCGCTGCAGGCCGAGGCGCTGATCAAGACAGGCCGGCCGCATATCCAGGCCGAGCTCGACACGATCCTGCAGGTGATCGACCAGTTGCCCGACGGCGCGATCGCGGTGGACGGCGGCGCGAATGCAGGGCTCGTGTGCGTGCCGATCGCGCACCGGCTGCGCGCGCGCGGCGGCCGCGTGTATGCGTTCGAGCCGCAGCGCACGCTGTTCCATGCGCTCGGCGGCACCGTCGCGCTCAACGAGCTCGACAACCTCCATCTGCTGAACATGGGACTCGCCAGCGCCAACGGCACGATGAAGGTGCCCGACATCGACTATGGGCAGGATGCCGATTTCGGCACGGTGTCGCTCGTCGACGAGCAAGCGGCGGGCGGCACGCCGACGCCGGTCGTCAGGCTCGATTCGCTCGGCCTGCCGCGGCTGGATTTCCTGAAGCTCGACATCGAAGGGATGGAGATCGACGCGCTGCGCGGCGCACGCCGGCTGATCGAAACGCATCTGCCGTGGTGCTGGATCGAATACTGGAAAGTCGGCGAGGCGCCGATCATCGATACGTTCGCCAGCCTCGACTACACGTTCTACCGGATCGACGGGCTGAACATGCTCTGCGTGCCGAACCCGCACTGGGACCGGCAACGCCTGTTCATCTCGGGCGAGCCCGTCGGCCGCGTATCCGCCCGCGCAAACGATGACGCGAATGCCGCCGTGTCAGCCGAGGCCGACGACGCGCCCGAAACGCACTGGAACCGCGCGCTCGACCACGAATCCCGCTGCGAATGGGGCCACGCGATCGCCCGCTGGCTGCGCGCGCGCGGCCGGGGCCTCGACGACGATGCGATCGCGTTCCAGCTCGCGTCGTGCTACGGCTTCGCCGGCGCGCCCGACGCCGGGCTCGCGGCACTCGAACGCATCGGCGAACCGGCCGCGCTGCCCGACGCGCTGCGCGGGCGCGTCGAACTCGCGCGCTCGGCGCTGCTGCTGCGTGCCGGCCGACGCGACGAAGCCGCGCGCGCGACCATCGCCAGCGAGAACGTGCTGACGGCCGCACGGTTCGGGCTGCCGACGGAACGGCTCTACGACGGCCAGCCGCTGCACGGCAAGCGGCTGCTCGTGATCAGCTACGGCGGGGTCGGCGACCAGCTCCAGTACGCGCGCTACCTGCATGCGCTCGACGCGCTCGACGGCGTGGCGGTGACGGTCATCGTCCCCGCCGCGCTGGCCGACCTGATGCGCCATACGTTCCCGCGCATCGAAGTCGTCGCCGCACACGGCGCGTGGGTCGACACGTCGCAGATCGCTCACGACTACTGGTGTTCGTTCCTGGTGCTGGCCGCGCAGTTCGGCTACGCGCCGGCACCGGCCGGCGCGCCGGCCGCCTACCTGTCGTGCCCGCCCGAACGGGCGGCGGCATGGCGCGAACGCGTCGCGCGCGACGGCAACGCGCCGGGCACGCGCCGCATCGGCCTCAACTGGCGCGGCCGCGACGAAAGCGATGCGCGCTTCCTGCGCGCGGCCAGCCTGCGCGACCTCGCGCCGCTCGCGCGGCTGCGCGGCCATGCCGCGTACTGCATCAACCGCGACATCGCCGCGCAGTCCGAGCCGTCGGATCTGCCGGTCACGTTCCCGCATCACGCGATCGGCGATTTCAGCGATCTGGCCGCACTGATGCTCGCGATGGACGCCGTGGTCACCACCTGCACCGCGCACATCCACCTGGCCGGCGCGCTGGGCGTGCCGGCCGTCCTGCTGCTGAGCCCGAAAGCCGATGCGCGCTGGGAAACCGGCTCGCGTACCGCGCTGTACCCGGGCATCCGGATCGTGCGCGCCGCGCATCCGGGCCGCTGGGACGATGCGGTCGACCGTGCGCTGGCGCTCGTGCTGGGTGGACTCGGGAAGGATTGACGAGTGACCTTGCCGCGCGACGCAAGCGGCAGTACTCCTGAAGAGTGTGACGAGAACCTGACGAGGACTTGATGCGCGAACCGGCGTCAAGCCGGAACACGCTGGCCCCGTCGCTCGGCGAACGCACGGCCATGCCGCCGGCCGATGCGCGCAAGCCTCGCGAAACAACGTGCCGCCGCGGGGCCGACAGCGCCGGCCTGTTGCGCCAGGCTGCCCGATACGCCGCATGCGATCGCCGAATCGTCGCCGCAAGCGCCCGCGAACACACCGGCGAAATAGTGTCGCGCCGCGCGTTCGCGACCGTCGGCATCGAGCGGTTTCAGCCGGTGAATGTGTTGCGAGACGTCCTTCAGGCCGTGGAGAAACGGCATGACGTCGACCGGTGAAGCGGTCGCGTCAATCGCGTCGGCGCCGAGTTGCTCCAGCATCTCGGCCAGTTCGGCGATCGCGACGAGCTCGCGCGCATCGGCCGCCTGCGTGCCCGTTCCGTGCCCGGCCTTCTTCGTCGCCGCCATGCCCACGCCCCTATTCAATTCTTCGTTGTCCGATGCCGGCGCGCCGCAGCGTCATGCGGCGGCCGGTGACCGCCATGTAAAGCGGATGCCCTGCGCCCATGAGACGCCGGAATCCAGGATGATCTGCCGGTCGATCTCGTTCTCCACGCCTTCGACGACGACGTGCCGCGCGCTTTCGTGCGCGAACGCGATCAGCCGGCGAAACTGGTAACGCCCGATCGCGTTGCGCTTGATCAGCGACAGGACCGACCTGTCGAGCTTCACGATGTCGGGATTGCCGACCACCAGGTTGTTCAGCGCGCTGAAGCCGACGCCGAAATCGTCGATCGCGACGCGGCACCCGGCCTGGCGGAACCGGTTCACGAACGACCGGCCCGCGACGGGGTTCAGTGGCCCCGTCTCGGTGATTTCGACGACCAGCCGCGCCGCGACCGACGGCTCGCGCTCGAGCCGCCTGAACAGCGCGAGCCATGCGTCGTCCACGACCGCGCTCGTCGCCGTGACGTTGCAGCCGTACACGGCCTTCGGATCGGCGCGCAGCGCGTCGATCGTCCGGCCCACCACGAGCCGGTCGAACCAGCGCATCAGCCCGAGCGATTCGAGGCGCGGCAGGAACGCGAGCGGCGGCAAGACATCGCGCGCGCCCCAGCGCAGCCGCGCGAGGCATTCGTGATACAGCACGCCGCCCGACAAATCGGCGCGGCAAACCGGCTCTCGCGCGAATCCGAGCCGGCTTTCGACGAAACTGCGTACCGACGCAAGGTCGGGGTGATCGTCAGGCGCGCCGAATACGAGATCGATCTCGTCCCGATTCGCTACGCTGTTCGCCTCCAGGCGAGGTTCGACCGCATTCATCCGGCGCTCCGGCAATTGTCGGACCGCCGATGACGGCCCGCGCTCTCGATACATGTGGCGCGAGCCGACCACGACGCGCACCACCGCCTACCCGGCCCAACCTCTTTTTCGATCTTTTTCGGGAGCGTACTTTTTATTCCGGCGTGCCGTCAAATCAGATATTGTCAATGATATTCAAACACCGAAAATACACCACACGCGCACGTCGACAACAGTGCGACAGGTTACACAAAAACGTCGACGATACTCCGATCGATACTGGTTATTTGCCCCATCCGAACATCTTCGGGTGAATCGATTTATCGCAAGACCCGTTTCAAAAATCGGATGTTTGAAATATCATATGACAAATGCGCGCCAGCGAAACGCGACCCGGACCCGACGGCCGGATTCCCCGCAACTGCTGGCAAACCGTGCAGCCATTGCATTGCGACGACGCATTCGGTCTCCACAGAATTCAATTTTGCCGTTTCAAACGATATTGAAAATATTTGAATGATAATCCGACTGATTTGAACGACAATAATTAAATCGAATTATACGACAACCATCCGTCGAAAGATATTTAACAATCTTTCCGACTAGTTAACCTATAAAATTATTTTTGACGGACTTCCCTCGGAGCCGTCAAATTCGTGCCTTCAAAAACCGTCGAATCTCCCCGGTTCGGCGGTTTCTTTTTTAACGGCTCATTTCTTCAGACATTAACCCGGGTCAATCCGGTTGACGGCAGGCGGCGAAATCGAGCCGACCGCCTCGATCGCGCAAATCGCGATCGAATGCGCCCGCAGGCGGCGGCGCGTGCCGCGTCGTGCTGCCTTATGCCGCCGTCGCGCCGATCAGGTTCGCGAGCAGCGCATCGTAGTCGGCGACGAGCGCGGGGTTCGCCGACGTATAGCGGCGCAGGATCTCGCGCTGCCGCCGCGCATACCCTTGCCAGTCGTCGTCGTGCGTATGCAGCACGTGCAGCAGCGCCTCGGTGCCCTTCTGCACGTCGTTGCCAGGATAGTAGTAGCCGAGGTCCGGCACGAGGCTCGCGTTGTGCACGAGCGGATAACCCTGCCAGCACACGTCGAAATAGAAATAGTTGAGCGGGTTCGCCCATTGATGCGACACGACGATGTCGGTCATGTCGGCCAGGAACAACGGCGTGTCGAAACGCCCGACGAAGCTCGCCTTGCCCGCGCGCACGATGTCCAGGTAGTTCATCAGCGTCACGAACTCGGGGCTGTTGTGCGCGAGGCGATCGGCGTTCGTCACGTGCGTGAAGCAGATCGCGTCGGGGTCGCGGCGATACGCCTCGTCGATGATCAGCATCGGATACATGCAGAACTTCACGACGTTGTGGTTCGGCTCCATCACCGTCAGCCGCTTGCCCGGTTCGCTGCGCGGCCGGTATTCGCCACGCTCCGGCAGCGATTGCGCACGCGCCTCCAGACACATCGGGTCCCACACGAACGGCACGACGCGCCCCAGGCAACGGCGCAGCGACTGCAGGAACGGCAGCGACGACTCCGCGATCTGCGGAATGGCCCACAATTCGTCGTAGCCGCGGTTGATGAACAGCGAATCCCACATGCGGCGGCCGAACAGTATCGATTCCATCGAGGTGATGTACTCGAAGCCGCAGCAGTAGCTGACGATCTTCGCGCCGCGCGCCTTCAGGTAGGCCGTCTGCTCGCCGTCGATCTGACCGCCCAGCTCGATCACCACGTCGAGCGCATCCTTCATGTCAGCGAACGCGCGCGTGTCGTATACGCGGCGATCCCAAGGCAGCGCGTCGGTAAGCGCCACGTCGGTCGTGTTGACCAGCGTCACGCGATACCCATGCGGCGACGCCATCAACAACTTCGCGAGAAACAACGCGTTCTGCTTGATGCCGTTGATCCACAGGCTTTCGTCGGGGGCGCGCAGGCCGATCGTGATACCGATGCGCAGGCCGTTCAGGGCAGGAGACTTCATCTCGTCGGCGGGGGGCGTGATTGAATGGATGCAGTGTAGCTCACGGCAATGGCCACGTGAGCAATCCGCCAGTCTAGCGGAGCGCCGGCCGCCAGACTGTCAGGCATGGTCATACGCGATGCGGCCGAGGGTCGTCGTCCGCACCGTGCGGGCCTGGCCATGCGCGCCATCGCCGACGGCCGGTTGCGAAATGCGAATGCGACACGGCCGGCGCCGCGCCGCGAGGCGCCACGCCGGCCCGTGCGCTGCACACGCCGCGATCAGCCTTCCGCCATCATCAGCAACTGCGCGCCATCCGCGACCTGGTCGCCGACGCCGTACAGCACTTCCGCGACGACACCCGCGCCGGGCGCGCCGATCGTGTGCTCCATCTTCATCGCCTCCATCACGATCAGCGGCGTGCCGGCCTCGACCTTCTGGCCCGGCTCGACCAGCACCGCGATCACCTTGCCGGGCATCGGCGCAGTGAGGCGGCCGCCGCCATGCTCGGCATCGCCCGCGTGCGCGAGCACGTTGCGCCATTCGAAGGTCTCGGCGACACCCTGCGTGAACACGTGGAAACTGTCGTCGTCCGCATACACCCGGCCGCTGCTGCGCACGCCGTCGAGCGTCACGTCGAAGTCGAGCGGCGTCGCGCCGCGCGTCCACGCGAACGGCTGCGCGGCCGCGTCGCCGGTGGCGAGGCGCGTGCTGCCGCCGTCGTCCTCGTAGGTGACCGTCACGTCCGCTTCGCGATCGGGCGCATGCCATTCGAGCGTGCGGCGATAGCCGCCGTTCAGCCGCCAGTCCGGCAGCGCGCCCCACGGCGACGCGCCTTCCCGTGCGGCCGCGCCGCGTTCGCGCGCGAGCAGTGCCGCGCAGGCCAGCGCGAGCGTCGCGCGCGGCGGCTGTTGCGGTGCGAACAGCGCATCGTGGTTACGCTCGATCAGGCCCGTGTCGAGATCGGCGCTCGCAAACGGCCCGCAGGTGACGATCCGCTGCAGGAACGCGGCATTCGTGTGCAGGCCCACCACCTCGCAGGCCCGCAGCGCACGCAGCATCCGGCCGAGCGCTTCCGCGCGGTCCGCGCCGTGCACGATCAGCTTCGCGATCATCGGATCGTAGAACGGCGTGATCGCGTCGCCCTCGCGCACGCCGCTGTCGACGCGCACCGGCGCGCCGATCGCGAACTCGACGCCTTCCGGCAGCCGCAGGTGCTTCAGCGTGCCGGTGGACGGCAGGAAGCCGCGCGCCGGATTCTCCGCGTAAAGACGCGCCTCGATCGCATGACCCTGCACGCGCAGTTCGTCCTGCTTCAGCGGCAGCGGCTCGCCCGCTGCAACGCGCAGCTGCCACTCGACGAGATCGAGCCCCGTGACCATCTCGGTGACCGGATGCTCGACCTGCAGGCGCGTGTTCATTTCCATGAAGTAGAACGCTTCGCCCGTCATGATGAACTCGACGGTGCCCGCACCGACGTAATTCACCGCGCGCGCGGCCGCGACGGCCGCCTCGCCCATCGCCTGGCGCACGTCTTCATGCAGCCCCGGCGCCGGCGCTTCCTCGAGCACCTTCTGGTGACGGCGCTGCACCGAGCAGTCGCGATCGAACAGGTAGACGGTGTTGCCGTGCGTGTCGCCGAACACCTGCACTTCGACGTGACGCGGGCGCGTCAGGTATTTCTCGATCAGCACGCGGTCGTTGCCGAAGCTGCTCGCGGCCTCGCGCTGGCACGACGCGAGCGCCGCCGGGAAGTCCTCGGAGCGCTCGACCACGCGCATGCCCTTGCCGCCGCCGCCCGCGCTCGCCTTCAGCAGCACCGGGTAGCCGATCTCGTCGGCTTCGAGATGCAGGTTCGCCGCGTCCTGGTCGTCGCCGTGATAGCCGGGCACGAGCGGTACGGCGGCCGCGTGCATCAGCGCCTTGGCGGCAGCCTTCGAGCCCATCGCCGCGATCGCGTCGACCGGCGGCCCGATGAACGCGATGCCGGCCGCCTCGCAGGCATGCGCGAAATCCTCGTTCTCCGACAGGAAGCCGTAGCCCGGATGGATGGCCTGCGCACCGGTCGCGCGCGCGGCCTCGATGATGCGCTCGATGCGCAGGTAGCTGTCCGCGGCCGCCGCGCCGCCGATGTGCACGGCTTCGTCGCATGCGGCGACGTGCTTCGCGTTCGCGTCCGCGTCGGAATAGACGGCGACGCTCGCGATCCCGAGACGTTTGCACGTCGCGGCGACGCGGCAGGCGATTTCACCGCGGTTGGCGATCAGAATCTTGTCGAACATGGCTTCGATGTCGTCCGGAAAGTTAGGGGCACGCCGTCATTCACGCCACGAAGGCGTGCGTTTCTCGAGGAAGGACGCGATCCCTTCGCGCGCTTCCGCGCCGGCGCGGGTGCGCGCGATCCAGTCGGCCGTCTGCTCGATCAGCGTCGCGTCGAGCGGCCGGCCGGCCACGTCGGCGACGAGCCGCTTGCACGCCTGCACGGCGTCGGGGCCGTTCGCGACGAGCGTCGCGGCCAGCTTCGCGACCGTTTCGTCGAGCGCATCGGCCGGCACCGCGTCGTGAATGAAGCCGAGCGACGCGGCGCGCGCGCTGTCGAACACCTCGGCCGTCGTGAAGTAGCGGCGCGCCGCGCGCTCGCCCATCGCCCGCACGACGTACGGCGCGATCGTCGCGGGTATCAGCCCGAGCCGCGCTTCGGACAGGCAGAACTTCACGCCGTCGGCGGCGATCGCGATGTCGGCCGCCGCGACGAGACCCACGCCGCCCGCATAAGCATCGCCGTGCACGCGCGCGATCACCGGCTTGCCGCAGCGATGGATCGCCTCGAGCATGCGCGCGAGCTTGCGCGCGTCGGCGCGGTTCTCGTCGTCCGAGTAACCGGCCATCTTCTTCATCCAGTTCAGGTCCGCGCCCGCGCAGAACGCCGCGCCTTCCGCGGCGAGCACGATCGCACGCACGCCGGCGTGCGCGTCGAGCCATTCGAACGCGGTGGTCAGCTCGGCGATCGTCGTCTCGTTGAACGCGTTGCGCACGTCGGGCCGCGCGAGCGTGACGGTCGCCACGCGGCCGGCTTCGCTTACCTTGATCGTTTCGTATCGCATCGGTCAGCCCTCCCGGCCGTTACATGCGGAACACGCCGAAGCGCGTGTCGTCGATCGGCGCGTTCATCGACGCGGCGAGGCCGAGGCCCAGCACGTCGCGCGTCTGCGCGGGGTCGATCACGCCGTCGTCCCACAAGCGCGCACTCGCGTAGTACGGATGCCCCTGGCGCTCGTACTGGTCGCGGATCGGCTGCTTGAATGCCTCTTCGTCCTCGGCCGACCACGCGCCGCCCTTTGCCTCGATGCCGTCGCGGCGCACGGTCGCGAGCACCGACGCCGCCTGCTCGCCGCCCATCACCGAGATCCGCGCGTTCGGCCACATCCACAGGAAACGCGGGCCGAACGCACGGCCGCACATCCCGTAGTTGCCGGCGCCGAACGAGCCGCCGATGATCACGGTGAACTTCGGCACCTTCGCGTTCGACACGGCCGTCACCATCTTCGCGCCATGGCGCGCGATGCCTTCGTTCTCGTACTTGCGGCCGACCATGAAGCCCGTGATGTTCTGCAGGAACACGAGCGGAATCTTGCGCTGGCAGCACAGCTCGATGAAATGCGCGCCCTTCACGGCCGATTCGGAGAACAGGATGCCGTTGTTCGCGACGATCCCGACCGGATGGCCCCAGATGTGCGCGAAGCCCGTGACGAGCGTCGTGCCGAAGCGCGCCTTGAATTCATCGAACTCCGAATCATCGACGATGCGCGCGATCACCTCGCGCACGTCGAACGGCTTGCGCGTGTCGACCGGAATCACGCCGTACAGGCTCTTCGCGTCGTAGCGCGGCGGCTTCGGTTCGCGCAGCGCCACCGGCGACGCGATCTTCGGCGCGAGGTGACCGACGATGTTGCGCGCGATCGACAGCGCATGCGCGTCGTTCTGCGCGAGGTGGTCGGCCACGCCCGACAGGCGCGTGTGCACGTCGCCGCCGCCGAGGTCCTCGGCGCTCACTTCCTCGCCGGTCGCGGCCTTCACGAGCGGCGGGCCGCCGAGGAAAATCGTGCCCTGGTTCTTCACGATGATCGACTCGTCGCTCATCGCCGGCACATACGCGCCGCCCGCCGTGCACGAGCCCATCACGACCGCGATCTGCGCGATCCCCGCGGCGGACATCGTCGCCTGGTTGAAGAAGATGCGGCCGAAGTGGTCGCGATCGGGAAACACGTCGTCCTGGTTCGGCAGGTTCGCGCCGCCCGAATCGACGAGATACACGCACGGCAGCCGGTTTTCCGCGGCGATTTCCTGCGCGCGCACGTGCTTCTTCACGGTCATCGGGTAGTAGGTGCCGCCCTTGACCGTCGCGTCGTTGCACACGATCACGCACTCGCGGCCCGCGATCCGGCCGATGCCGGTGATCACGCCCGCGCCCGGCGCGTCGTCGTTGTACATGCCGTTCGCCGCGAGCTGCGACAGCTCGAGGAACGGCGCACCCGGATCGAGCAGTTGCGCGATGCGGTCGCGCGGCAGCAGCTTGCCGCGCGACAGGTGCTTGTCGCGCGCGGCCGGGCCGCCGCCTTGCGCGAGCTGTTCGATCTTCGCGCGCAGGTCGGCGACGACCGCCTCCAGCGCCGCGGCGTTCGCGCGGAATTCTTCCGAACGCGGGTTCAGTTTCGATTCGATGATCGGCATCGACGGGGCTCCGTTCGCGTGACGTGGGGCGTTACATCGTTTCCGCGAACAGCTCGCGGCCGATCAGCATCCGGCGGATCTCGCTCGTGCCGGCGCCGATCTCGTAGAGCTTCGCGTCGCGCCACAGGCGCCCGACCGGGTATTCGTTGATGTAGCCGTTGCCGCCGAGGATCTGGATCGCCTCGCCGGCCATCCACGTGGCCTTCTCGGCCGTGTAAAGGATCACGCCCGCGCAGTCCTTGCGCACCTGGCGGATGTGGTCGCTGCCCGCCGAGTCGAGATGGCGGCCGACCGCGTACAGGTACGCGCGGCACGCCTGGAACGTGGTGTACATGTCGGCGACCTTGCCCTGGATCAGCTGGAATTCGCCGATCGACTGGCCGAACTGCTTGCGGTCGTGGATATACGGCACCACCGCGTCGAGACACGCGGCCATGATGCCCGTCGGGCCGCCCGACAGCACCGCGCGTTCGTAGTCGAGGCCGCTCATCAGCACCTTCACGCCGCCGTTGAGCTGGCCGAGGATGTTCTCCTCCGGCACCTCGACGTCCTGGAACACGAGTTCGCCCGTGTGCGACCCGCGCATGCCGAGCTTGTCGAGCTTCTGCGCGACCGAGAAGCCCTTCATCCCCTTCTCGACGATGAATGCGGTGATGCCGCGCGGGCCGGCGTCGATGTCCGTCTTCGCGTAGACGACGAGCGTGTCGCAGTCGGGGCCGTTGGTGATCCACATCTTCGTGCCGTTGAGCACGTAACGGTCGCCGCGCTTGTCCGCGCGCAGCTTCATGCTGACGACGTCGGAGCCCGCGTTCGGCTCGCTCATCGCGAGCGCGCCGATGTGTTCGCCCGACACGAGCTTCGGCAGGTACTTCTGCTTTTGCGCGTCGGTGCCGTTGCGGTGGATCTGGTTCACGCACAGGTTCGAGTGCGCGCCGTACGACAGGCCGATCGATGCCGATGCGCGCGAGATCTCCTCCATCGCGACCATGTGCGCGGTGTAGCCCATGTTCGCGCCGCCGTATTCCTCGGCGACCGTCATGCCGAGCACGCCGAGATCGCCGAACTTCTTCCACAGATCCATCGGAAACTGGTCGGTGCGGTCGACCTCCGCCGCGCGCGGCGTGATTTCCTTCGCCGCGAACGTCGCGACGGCGTCGCGCAGCATCTCGATGTCCTCACCGAGCATGAATTGCACACCGGGCAGGTTGATCATGTCTCCTCCGTCTCCAGAAAGTGGGTCGCACGCGCCGATTTCTGAGTTTCGCTCAAATCGGATCAATGCGTCGATTCATTAAGCCAATACAGCGGAAATTTTGCACAGTTTCGCGCCTCGCCTGGCTTGCCGTCAATAGTTTTTTGAGTGACACTCAGATATCATTGCGAGATGACAGCCGCTACCGCCAACACCATGACCGCCACCGCCAAAGCCGATCGCGCCGAGCCGTCGCGCGCACCCGCCGGGCGCAAGTCCCAGCAGCGCGTGCAGGACATCCTGCGCGCCGGCCGCGAAGTGTTCGCCGAAAAAGGCTACGAGCATGCGACGGCCGCCGAGATCGCGCAGCGCGTCGGCGTGTCGGAGGCGACGGTGTTCAGCTACTTCCGCGGCAAGCGCGAGCTGTGCGCGCGCGTGATCGCCGACTGGTATGACGAAATCATTGCCGCGTTCGAACTCGGGATGCCGCAGGACGCGCCGGTGCAACAGCAGTTCGCGTTCATCGTGCGCACGCACCTGCGGCTGATGCTCGTGAATGGGACGGGGTTGTGCGCGCTGGTGCTCTCGGAGGGGCGTGCGAAGCAGCATGCGCTGAGCGACGAGCTCACCGCGCTGCAACGCCGCTACACGGCGCCGCTGATGGACGTGCTCGCGCGCGGCCAGGCGGCCGGGCAGGTGCGCCGCGACATGCCGCTGAGCCTGCTGCGCTCGATGGTGTTCGGGCCGATCGAGCACGTGCTGTGGGATGCGATCCTCGGGCACCGCAAGCTCGATACGGAAACGACGGCCACGCAGCTGATCGACATGCTGTGGGCGGCCGTGCAGCCGCCCGCGCCGGAGCAGGCGGCGCTGGTGCGCTTCAGGAACGAAGTCGCGGAAGCGGTGCGGCGGCTGGAAGGCGAAGCGTCACGCGCGTGACGCCGGCAGGCGGTGCGGCGCGCCTGGCGCCTTGCCGCATCACCTGCTCCATCGAGCCGAGTCCAACCGCTACGACTCCTCGCTCACCCGCAGCGGCGCGCGGCTCTGCTCGTTGTTCAGATGGACGAACTTGCGCAACAGGCGCATCAGTTCCTGCGAATCGTCCTCGCCCATGCCGTCGAACAGGCCGGCACGCAGTTCCTTCACCGACGGAATCAGGTGCGTGAGCAGCTCGACGCCCGCAGGCGTCAGCAGCAGGCGCCGCTGACGCCGCGGCAGCACTTCGCGGACGATCAATCCTTTCGCCTCGAGCCGGACCGCGAGATCGGCAGTGGTCGACGTGTCGAGCGCCACCCGCTGCGCGAGCGTCACCTGATCGAGCCCCGGGCACTCGTAGAGCATCCGCAGGACCGCGTACTGCACCGGCGTCACGTCCCGGCCCAGCTTCTCGTAGAACATCGCGACCGCGATCTGGTGCGCGCGCCGGATCAGGTGCCCGGGCTCGTCGTACAGGTCGAGCGGGAAAACCGGCGTGTCGGCGGGATTCGTTTTTTCCATGAATGAGTCGATGACATAGGCGGCGCACGCCGTTGCGTGCGCCGACGGCATGGCGCTGCCTCGCGCCATTTCCCGGGAAAACCAGTATACCGCTCGCCTTGCTCCAGCCAACCTCAATGAGTACACTGAATCACATTCAGTACACGGAATGACGAGTTGCCGCGTACCGGCGGCACCGCCCTGAAGGAGACGAACAACGTGTTTCTCAAGAACGCTTGGTATGTGGCCTGCACGCCCGACGAGATCGACGGCAAGCCGCTGGGACGCAAGATTTGCAACGAATCGATGGTGTTCTACCGCGCGGCGGACGGCCGGGTCGCCGCGCTCGAGGATTTCTGCCCGCACCGCGGTGCGCCGCTGTCGCTGGGCTTCGTGCGTGACGGCGTGCTCGTGTGCGGCTATCACGGGCTGGAAATGGGCTGCAACGGCAAGACGGCCGGCATGCCGGGCCAGCGCGTCGGCGGCTTCCCGCCGATCCGCAGCTTTCCGGTGGTCGAACGGTACGGATTCGTGTGGGTCTGGCCGGGCGACGCGTCCGAAGCCGATCCCGCGAGTCTGCCCGCGCTGCAATGGGCCGAAGATCCGGCCTGGGCGCACGGCGGCGGCCTGTATCACATTCGTTGCGACTACCGGCTGATGATCGACAACCTGATGGACCTCACGCACGAGACCTACGTGCATGCGACGAGCATCGGCCAGAAGGAGATCGACGAAGCCGCGCCGAAGACCACCAGCAATGGCGACGAAGTCGTCACCAGCCGCTTCATGGAGAACGTGATGCCGCCGCCGTTCTGGCGGATGGCGCTGCGCGGCAACGGCCTCGCCGACGACGTGCCGGTCGACCGCTGGCAGATCTGCCGCTTCACGCCGCCGAGCCACGTGATGATCGAAGTGGGCGTCGCGCATGCGGGCCACGGCGGCTACGACGCGCCGGCGGAGCTGAAGGCGTCGTCGATCGTGGTCGACTTCATCACACCGGAGACGGACACCTCGATCTGGTACTTCTGGGGGATGGCGCGCAACTTCCGGCCCGACGATCACGCGCTGACCGCCGAGATCCGCGAAGGCCAGGGCAAGATCTTCGCCGAGGACCTCGAGATGCTCGAGCGCCAGCAGCTCAATCTCGAGCAGTGGCCGGAGCGCAAGCTGCTCAAGCTCAACATCGACGCCGGCGGCGTGCTGTCGCGCAAGGTGATCGAGCGGCTGCTCGCCGAGGAAAATGCGGCGAGCCCGCAGCGGCCCGTGATTCCGGTCGCGCAGATCAAGGAGGCGTCATGAGCGCCGCGACGCTGACGGTCCGCGTGGCCCGCAAGTGGCAGGAAGCGCGCGACATCTGCGGCTTCGAATTCGTCAGCGACGACGGTTCGCCCCTGCCGCGCTTCGACGCCGGCGCCCATATCGACGTGCATCTGCCGGGCGGGCTCGTGCGCCAGTACTCGCTGTGCAACCACCCGGAGCACGGCGATCGCTACCAGATCGCGGTGCTGCGCGATGCCGAGGGCCGCGGCGGGTCGCGCGCGATTCACGACGAAGTCCGGCAAGGCGATACCGTGCGGATCGGCATGCCGCGCAATCAGTTCCCGCTCGCGCCCGACGCCCCGCACCACCTGTTGCTCGCCGGCGGAATCGGCGTCACGCCGATCCTCAGCATGGCGGAACGGCTGTTCTCGTCCGGCCTGCCGTTCGACATGCACTACTGCGCGCGTTCGACCGATCGCATGGCCTTCGTCGAGCGGATCAACGCCGCCGGGTTCCATGACCGCGTCCGCTTCCACGTCGACGACGGCGACCCCGCGCAACGCTTCGACCTCGCCGCGGTGCTCGCCGCCGCGCCGGAAGGCACGCACCTGTACGTATGCGGCCCGCGCGGCTTCATGGATGCGGTGCTGAACGCCGCGCGCGAGCGCAACTGGGCCGAAGCGCGGCTGCACTACGAGTTCTTCGGCGGCGCGGTCGAGTCGTCCGGCGCGGATCGCGCGTTCCAGGTCCGGATCGCGAGCAGCGGCAAGGTGATCGACGTGCCGGCCGAATGCACGGTCATCGCGGCGCTGGCGGCCAACGGCATCGACGTGCTGACGTCGTGCGAACAAGGCGTATGCGGCACCTGCATGACGCGCGTGCTCGAAGGCGAGCCCGATCATCGCGATTCGTATCTGACGGAAGCGGAACAAGCGGCCGGCGACCAGTTCATGCCGTGCTGCTCCCGATCGCGAAGCGACCTGCTGGTCCTCGATCTGTAGACGGACCGCCCGATACGCGGCGGCCAACCACAATACTGGAGACGATCAATGGAACGACCTGCCCAGGCCCCCATCAGTACTGCTCAATTCCCGGTCGATCGATGGTGGGTCGCCGCGCTGTCATCCGAACTGACGGACCGCCCCGTCGCCCGCACGTTGCTCGGCCGTCCGGTCGTGCTGTTCCGGTTGCCGTCCGGGGAAGTCGGCGCGCTGGAGGATCGCTGCTGCCACAAGTCGCTACCGCTGTCGTGCGGCTCGCTCGAGGCGCGCGGCCTGCGCTGCGGCTATCACGGGCTGCTGTTCGACCGCGGCGGCACCTGCGTGGAGATTCCCGGCCAGGAACGCATTCCGGCGAAGGCATGCGTGGCGTCGTATCCGGTGCGGGAGCAGGACGCGATCGTATGGATCTGGATCGGCGCCGACGCGCACGCCCAACCGACCTGCGCGCCGCCGCGCTATGCGTTCCACACGGATCCGCAATACCGGTTCGGCGGCGGCCACTACCATTACGACGCGCCGTATCAGCTGATTCACGACAACCTGATGGACCTGAGCCACCTCGGCTACGTTCATCTGAAAACGATCGGCGGTAACGCGCCGCTGCATATGGGCGCGGAAACCCGCGTCAGCAGCGACGGCGACACGGTGACGCTGGTCCGCCGGATGCCGGCGTCCGACCCGCCGCCGACCTACACGGCCGCGTGGCCGTTCGCGGGCCGCGTCGACCGCTGGCAGGAAATCGAATTCCACGTGTCGCATATCCGGATCTGGACCGGCGCGATGGACGCAGGCACCGGCGACCTTCACGACCCGGCGCGCGGCGGTTTTCACATGCGCGGCTTCCACGGCATCACGCCCGAGACGGAAACGACGACGCACTACTTCTGGACCGTCGCGACCAATCCGCAACACGACGTCGAACGCATCGCGCAAACCGTCATCGAGCAATCCGCGGCGACGTTCGACGAAGACAAGACCGTGATCGAAGCGCAATACCGGAATCAGTTGCGGTTTCCGGACGGCCGCCAGATCGACATTCATGTCGACGCGGGCCCCAATCGCGCGCGGCGCGTGATCGAGCGGCTGCTGCTGCAGCCCGACCCCGCGTAACCCTCGCCCCGGCGCGCGAACGACGCGAGCCGGCCGCGACGGGCGTTCCCCGGATTGCCCGTCAATCCACGCATTCGCTTTCGTCCCATTCGCCGCTGCCGGCTTCGATTTCATCCCATTCGATTAGTCATACTATTTTTATCAAGGATCTTTGACGTGAGCGAAAATATCCGCAATACGATCGACGCGTCCCCGATGAGCGCGTTCCAGACGATGGCGGTCACGGCCTGCGTCGTGCTGAACATGCTCGACGGCTTCGACGTGCTGGCCATCGCGTTTGCCGCGCCGCACCTGGCGGCCGAGTGGAAACTGAGCGGCAAGGAAATCGGCCTGCTGCTGAGCGCCGGGCTGGCCGGCATGGGGATCGGCTCGGTGCTGATCGCCCCGCTGGCCGACCGCGTCGGCCGCCGCCGCATCATCCTGCTCTGCCTCGCGGTGATCTCGACCGGCATGCTGGCCTGTGCGGCCACGCACAGCACGTTGCAACTCGCCGTCGCGCGTGCCTATACGGGGCTCGGCATCGGCGGGATGCTCGCAAGCCTGACCGTCATCAGCGGCGAATACGCATCGAACAAATGGCGCAGCGCCGCGATCGGCATGCAGTCGACCGGCTACGCGATCGGCGCCACCGCCGGCGGCGTTCTCGCCGGTTACCTGCTGTCGGTATGGGGATGGCGCAGCGTGTTCGCGTTCGGCGGCATCCTGACCTTGATGGCGATCCCGATGGTGCTCGCACTGCTGCCGGAATCGCTCGACTTCCTGCTGGCGCGACGTCCGGACGACGCGCTGCAGAAGATCAACCGCATCCTCGCCAGAATGAAGCGCGCGCCGATCGATGCGCTGCCGGCCGCGAGCGCATCCATCGACACGGCGAGCCCCGCGTCAAGTTGGACAGCCGTGCTGCGCGCGCCGCTCACGCGTCGCACGATCGCGCTTTGGATCGCATTCTTCCTCGTGATGGGCAGCTTCTATTTCGTCGTCAGCTGGACGCCGAAGCTGCTGGTCCAGGCCGGACTGTCGGCCTCGCAGGGCGTGACCGGCGGCGTGCTGCTCAACCTCGGCGGCATCGCGGGCGCGTCGCTGTTCAGCCTGCTGTCGACCCGGTTCGGCCTGCGCAGCCTGCTGGGCGCGACGCTGTTGCTGGGCGGCGCACTGATGGTCGCGTTCGGCGCGAACACCGGCTCGCTCGGCACCGGGATGATCGTCGCGGTGTTCCTCGGCGCCGTGATCAACGCGTGCGTGGCCGGCATGTACGCGCTGTCGCCAACGCCCTATCCCGCCGAGATCCGCACGACCGGCATCGGTCTCGCGGTCGGCATCGGCCGCCTCGGCGCGATCCTGTCGCCAATGACGGTCGGCGCGCTGCTGGACGACGGCTGGTCCGTGCCCCATCTCTATTTCGCGTTCCTCGTGCCGATGGCCGGCGCGGCGATCGCCGTCGCCGTGGCGGGCGCGCGTGTCGCGGCGCCGCACCGGCAACGCGATCCGGCGATCTCGTAACACGCGACACCCGCAGTCCTGCCGATACCCGTCGGCATCCCGGGCAGGTCCGGGGCAATAAAAAAATCGATAAGTACATCTACATACTGTTTGGAGACACCATGAAAACGAAACTGGGCGTCGCACTCGCGACGGCGATGGCGCTGGCCGGACCGGCCTGTGCGCAAAGCAGCGTCACGCTGTACGGGATCATCGATACCGGCGTGTCCTACTACAACAACGCCGCGCGCGGCGGGTCGTTCACCGGGATGCCGACACTGACCGGCGAAGTGCCGTCACGCTGGGGCCTGAGAGGCACGGAGGATCTCGGCGGCGGCTACCAGACCTTCTTCGTGCTCGAAAACGGCTTCCAGCCGGGCACCGGCGCGCTGAACTACGGCGGGCGCCTGTTCGGGCGGCAGGCCAACGTGGGCGTAAACAGCCCGTTCGGCGCGCTGACCCTCGGCCGTCAGATGAACATGTCGATGATCGTGCTGACCAATGCCGACGTGATCGGCCCGTCGATTCATTCGATGGCGGATTTCGACTCGTATCTGCCGAACGCGCGCAGCGACAATGCGATCGGCTACAAGGGCACGTTCCACGGCGTGACGCTCGGCGCGACCTACAGCTTCGGCCGCGACGCGGCCGGGCCGGCGGGGCCGTCGGCGACGGGCTGCGCCGGACAGGTGCCCGGCGACATCGTCGCGTGCCGCCAATACACGGCGATGCTCGCGTATGACGCGAGCAATTTCGGGCTGGCCGCGTCGCACGACGTGATGCGCGGCGGCGGCGGCGCGCTCGCGCCGCTGAACAATCCGGCCTACACCGACACGCGCGACATCGTCGCCGGCTACGTGAAGATCGGCCCCGCGAAACTCGGCGCCGGGTGGATCCGCCGCAACCTCGCGGCGGCCGAGCACCTGCAGGCCGACATCGTGTTCGCGGGCGGCACGTACTACGCGACGCCCTACCTCGCGCTCGACCTGCAGGGCGTGCGCTACCTGCAACGCCGCGAAAACAAGGAAGGCACGAACGCCACGCTGGTCGTCGGGCGCGCAAACTATTTCCTGTCGAAGCGGACGACCGTGTATACGTCGGTGGGCTACATGTTCAACAGCGCGCTGGCCGCGAACGCGGTCGCGGCCGGCGGGACGGTCGGCACCGGGATGAATCAGCTCGGCGTGATGGCCGGCATCCAGCAGAAGTTCTGAACGCCGGACACCGCACCTCGATCAATCGGCGAGCCGGCAATGTGACAGCTTCAGCCCGGGCAGCACCGGCGCGTCGATATAACCTTCGTTCACGCAGCTGAAGCGGAAATTCGCGGACGCCGTGAACGGCTTGATCTCGCCGCCCGGGAATTTCGGTTTCAACGCGGCCTGGTCGGCCGCGTCGAAATGCGTGTCGAACTGCTCGCCGTCGGCCGTCAACGCACCGAAGTACGTACCGCCCGGGTCGCTGCCAATCCGCATCACCGCGCCGACGAACGCGAGGCGCCTGCCGTCGTATTTCGTCTTCGCGGCGGCCATGTCCTGCGTGTAGGCCTCGATCACGGTGGCGTAGTGCGCGTCGATCGCGGGCTCGGCGGCCGGCGCGGCGTAGCCGCTCTGGTGAACGCCCGCCAGCATCGCGCAGGCAGCCAGCGCGGCCGTCATGAACGGCGCGGAACTCTTTTTCATTGGGTGGTCTCCCGTCAAGCGTGGTGGTTGAAGTAATCGATCGCGGCGCTTCGCCGGCTGCCCGGCGAAACACCAGGGAATGACGTGCGGCCGTTGCGTCAATCGTTCGAATCGTGGAACACGGCTGCGATCACTTCAGCACCCGCATGGTCGGCTGCGGTGCGCGACGTCGCGCGGCACGCGACGTGACAGGAAGATGACATGGTGCGGCCCCCGGCTCTCATTGAATTTCACTGCGTCTATTTTTGGGCGCTACGGTAGCAGACGGCCGGCGGCCCGGCAATCGCGATGCCCGGTCCGAATCGGCCTCTTTACAATTGCAAACGATTCTCATTACGTATATCATGCACATCCTCCGCGCGACGCAGTAAAGGCGCTGCGGCCCGCGTCATCGTCCTTAGCACTCCGTCCATTCATCGATTCATGCCATCCCGCCGAACGCCCCACCGCGCCCGGACGCTTCGTCCGTGGCGCGCGAGCCTGCCTGCCCTGATCACGCTTTGCGTCGCAAGCGGCGCGCATGCGGATGCCGAACCGGCCGCCACGGCTTCGGCGGCCACGTCCTCGCCCTCGTCGACACCCGCGCGCCCCGAACGCGAACTGCCGACGATCAGCGTCAGCGCATCGTCAGCAGTCGATCCGACCGTCGGCTACCAGCCGCGCACGAGCAGCGTCGCCGGCGGCGACGATCGCCCGCTCAGGGAGATTCCGCAATCGGTCGCCGTGGTCAGCAGCAGCGTGATGCAGGACCAGCAGGCGCGCTCGCTCGACGACGTGCTCGGCAACATCAGCGGCGTCACGCAGACCAACACGCTCGGCGGCACGCGCGACGCGTTCATCAAGCGCGGCTTCGGCTCGAACAACGACGGCTCCGTGCTCGTCGACGGCGTGCGCACGCCGGTGCTGCACAGCTACCTCGCGACGATCGACCGCGTCGAAGTGCTGAAGGGCCCGGCTTCGCTGCTGTACGGGATGCAGGACCCGGGCGGCGTGATCAACCTCGTCACGCGCAAGCCGGAGGACACGTTCGGCGGCTCGATCTCGGCCTCGCGCACGAGCCACGGCGGCAGCAGCGCGCAGTTCGACCTGACCGGCCCGCTCGGCAAGCCGGGCCAGGTCGCGGGCGGCACGCTCGCATTCCGGCTCACCGGCGAATACGACACGAGCCGCTACTGGCGCAGCTTCGGCCGCGAGCGCAATGCGCTGATCGCGCCCGCGCTGTCGTGGCACGACGCGAACACGTCGATCGACGTCAGCTACCAGTACGTCGACTACACGATGCCGTTCGATCGCGGCACGGTGCTCGTGAACGGCCGCCCCGACGATGCGCTGCGCTATCGCCGCTACGAGGAAGCGTGGGCGCAAAGCAGCGGCATCCAGGAAACGCTGCGCGCGCGCGTCGAGCACCGCTTCTCCGACGCATGGCGCATGCGCGCGACCTACGGCTGGGGCCGCGACCGCTACGATCAATACATCGCCCGCGCGACCGCCTTCAACAGCACGACCGGCGCGCTGTCGCGCTCGTCCGACGCGAACCTCGGGCGCAACGACTCCGACCAGATCGCGACGCTCGGCCTGCTCGGCAACCTGACGCTCGCGGGGATGAGCCACGCGCTCTATGTCGGCGGCGAATACGAGCGGCAGCGCAGCTTCCGCGGCGACACGATCCGCGGCACCGCGACGAAGGGCTTCGATCTCTACGATCCCGTCTACGGCCTGCTCGCGCCCGGCGGCACGGTGAGCGCGAAGCAGAGCGATTCGCTCTCGAAGGTCCACACGTACTCGATGATCGTGCAGGACTCGGTGAAGATCACCGACCGGCTCACCGCGGTCGGCGGGCTGCGCTGGGAGGACTGGCAGCAGGAATCGGGAATGGGGCGGCCGTTCGTGTTCGCCGACCGCTCGCACGGCAACGTGTGGCTGCCGCAGTTCGGGCTCGCGTATGCGCTCACGCCGTCGCTGACCGCGTATGCGAACGTGAGCCGTTCGTTCAAGCCGAACGTCGCGTCGAACGTGGCCGCGCCGCTCGCGCCGGAATTCGGCCGCGTGCTGGAAGCCGGCCTGAAGTTCAGCCTGAAGCCGGGCATCACCGGCACGCTCGCGGCCTATCAGATCGACAAGCGCAACGTCGCGGTCACGGTCAACGACATCACGTCGACGATCGGCACCGCGCGCTCGCGCGGCATCGAACTCGACGTCGCGGGGCAGCTCACGCGGCACCTGAGCCTGATCGGCAGCTATGCGTACACGAACGCGAACGACCGCGACAGCAACACGCCGCTCGTCAACGTCGCGCGCCACACCGGCAGCCTGTTCGCGGTGTACGACACCGCGATCGCGAACCTCCCGGGGCGCTGGCGCTTCGGCGGCGGCGCGCGGCTCGTCGGCGCACGGTCCGGCGACACCGCGAACAGCTTCACGCTGCCCGGCTACGTGACCGTCGATGCGTTCGCGGCCTATGAAACGACGATCGGCAAGTTCCCGACGCGCATCCAGCTCAACGTGAAGAACCTGCTCGACAAGACCTACTATCCGTCGAGCAACAGCAACCTGATCGTCGCGGTCGGCGAGCCGCGGCTCGTCACGCTGACGACGACGGTGTCGTTCTGACGCATCTTCGCGCTGGGTGGCCGGGGCCGCGCAACGCGCTCCGGCCGTCGACACGAACCGGTATCAGCCGCCCCGCAAAATCGAGCAGGATCCTGCTGCTTTGCTCGGGATTGTGCTCGGCCATCTCGAGGTGAACGGCCGCGTGCTCGGCGCGCCATGAGACCGGGCCGGCCCGGGCGGCGCCGCTTGCACCATCACGGACGCCAGCGATACACGACGAGGCTCGACCCGTTGTAGTTGTCCTTCGTGATCACGTATTCGCCGGTCGAGCGCAGGTACGCACGGATGCCGTACATCGAGTCGACGTCGTTGCCGACGTCCATCGCCGACGTGTTCGAGTTCGTCAGCGTGGTGACGAGGCTGCCGGTGTTCAGGTCGAACACGTCGACGTTCGGCACCGTGTGCACGTAGCCGACGAACAGATAGTGGCCGGCCGCCGCCATCGATTTCGGATTCGCGCTCGTCAGGTTGATCGCCACGTTCGGCGTGCTCGTGTTGCCGACCATCCAGCCGCGATAGACCTCGATGTGCCCGTTCATCGCGGTCCAGTCCCAGCTGCCCGAGATGCCCTGCGCGAGGATCATCGTGTCGCTGTCGGCCTGGTAGATGATCCGCGTGAGCGGCAGCACGGTGCGCGGAATCGGAATCTGCACCGGCTTGCCCCATGTCGGCTTCCCGGCCGCGTCGAAACCCGTCATCGGATAGTGCGAGATGTTGTTGGTGCGATCGAGCCCGGCCCACACGTCGCCGTTGTCGTCGAGCGAGAAACCTGCCGTTACCTGCAGCGTCGTGTTGAACGGCTTGCCGGGAATCGAGCCGTCCGGAATCGCGATGTAGCCGCTCGCGCCGTTGAAGTGATAGAGGTTGTAGTTGCCCGGGTTCTGCCCGGTCGCGACGAGCATCCGGGTGCCCTTTACCAGCGCCAGCTGGCCGAAATGCTGGCCGCGCTGGTAGTCGTTCATGTCGAGGCGCGGGTCCTTCGGATAGCTGAACGGATCGATCGTGTTCGCGACGAACGTGCCGCCCGCGGTGCCGGTGTACACGTTGTTGCCGCTGTAGAAGAACGCGCCGTCGGTCGCCGGATCGGGCGCGGCGGCACCCTCGAAGTTCAGCGCCTGCAGCTTCCATTGCAGCGCGCCCGTCGGGTTGTACGAATGCAGGTCGGTGCTGCCGTTGCGCCCGAGATCCCAGCCGCCGCCCCACGCGTTGTTCAGCACGTACAGGTTGCCGGCCGCGTCCTTGCCGATGCCTGCGACGCGCGTGAAGCGCTTGTCGCCGACCTGCCCCTTGATGCCCGACGTCGTGTCGAGATAGCCGCCCTGCACGCCGAACGTGCCGAGCTGCACGGGCTGGCCCACGAGCGCGTAGATCTTGATGTTCATGTCGGGGCCTTCGTCGCCCACCAGCAACTGCCCGCGCGGCGCATCGAAATACAGCGATGCCGGCCGCGCGCGGGCCGCCATCTGGATCGTGCTCATCGCCGTGCCCGTCGGGCTGAACTGCGCGACGACGCCCGCGCTCTTGCGTGCGACCCACAGGTTGCCGGCCGCGTCGAGCGCCAGCGCGCCGGGCCCCGATACGCCGATGTCGCGCTGCCACACGCCGTCCGTCGTGTAGACGCGCACGCGGTTGCCGTAGAAGTCGCTCACGTACAGCAGGTTGCCGGTCGTCGCGAGGCCCGTGATCACGTCCGCGTACTGGATGCCCGTCCACGTGCTGACCGGAATGCGCAGGTCGCGCTGGTTCGTGCTGCGGTTGTAACGGCCGACCGAGCCGCTGCCGAACGTGCGGTTGTAGCCGAGCGCGACGAACAGCGCGTTCGCGTTGCCGGTGATCGCGCCGCCCTGGAATTCGTCATGAATGCCGATCGTGCCGAGCGTCTGCCCGTTCTGGTAGATCGCGACGCCGCCCGCGTTCTCGTCCCAGCGCGAAGCCGTATAAATCACGCCCTCGGGGGCGACCCACAGCGAGCGCGCGCCGTTGCCGACGTGCGCGGCGAGCGTGCCGAACGTGTTCGCGAGCCAGTCCGTCGTGTATTGCGCTTGTGCGTGACTGACCGGCGCCAGCATTGCCATGCACAATCCAAGCAATGCCGCGCGAATTTGTTTCGATAACATGAATGATGCTCCCGGACGATCGTTGTTCGACACTCTAATTCGCCGCGTATGAAATATCGGTGATTTTTTCAAGAACCGGTTCAATTACCGTGCAAACGATTCATTACGTTCCCTTACCGCACGACGCGAATTGACCAGCGATGGGGCATGCCGGGGTCACCACCGTGAAACCCGTCAACCAACGCCGTTGCGATCCGTCATTACCGGCACTTTGTTCCGAATTTCCTAATGCTCGCACGTCATTTTTTCTGACATGCGCGCATTGATTTTCATTTCCATGAAATCGATTCGATTATTACAAATCGAAATAGAAATGAAAGAGAAAAAATATTATCCGGCGCACGCAGCATTGCCGGGTAAATCGTGAATATATGAAATAAGGCAGTGTGCGGCGGAATGTCGTTGCCGATGAAGATGCGGACGAGGTCCGGGATGTACCGCGCGTGCGGCGAAGGGAAGTGGGCAGCGGTGAATGAGCAAGGCCGCACGCCGGCGGGGGCGGCCGGTTACGGTCAGCTCGCGCTGTCGAGCGTCGGGCCGTCCCGGCCGTCGAGGTACTTGGGCAGCGCATCGACGACGTCGATCACGCGCTACCGATGGAACAGAGGCATCCACGCAACCGGCGGCCCGCATCGAACGCGAGCCCCCGGTCATGCACATGACATTAGAACTTCTGACGCAGCCCGAGGCTGACGATCGCCTGCGATCGCGAGTCGGACGAGTGGCCGTTCGCCTTGTCCGACACCGATGCAGTCGCCGCCACCGGCCGGCCGAGCGCGTCGAGCGTCGTGCCCGACGCATGCTGGTACGCGCCGAGCAGGTACACGCTGGTGCGCTTCGACAGGTCGTAGACCGCACCGAGCGTGACGTTGTGATACTGCGCGCGGTTGTCTATGCCGTCGACATCGCTGCCGCGCGTGTAGCTGTAGCCCGCGAACAGTTGCGTCTGCGGCTGCACGTTCCAGCGCGTGAACACGCCCGCGACGTTGAACGTCGCATGACCGTTGAACAGCGACTGGGCCCCGCTGCGGTACTGCACGTTGCTGTAGTTCACCCCGACCACGGCCGGGCCGAAGTCGTACGTCGCGCCGGTCGCGATGATCTGCTGCGACTGCGCGCTCGCATAGCCTTCGTTGATCGACGAGTTGAACAGGCCGTCGTCGGTGCTTCGCCACTTGCCGGCGGTCGGGTCGGTCGCGCCCGTCTTGCTGTTGTCCGAACGCTCGTAGCCGACGCCCACGCGCAGCGGCCCTGCCGCGTACGCCGCGCCGACGCTCCACGTGTTGCGCTGCTTCATGCTGCCCGGCTGGCTGCCGAAGCCGTACAGCGCGCCGAACGTGAAGCCCGCGTAGTTCGCGCTCGTGTACTTGATCGAGTTGTCGACGCGCGCGGTCTGGTCGAGGTCGTCGATGTCGCCCGGGTGCGCGCCGAAGCCGCCGATGAACGACGACGGGCCGACCGGGCTCACGAAGTCGTCGAGCGACGTGTACTGGCGGCCGAGCGTGACCGTGCCGTAGCGATCGCTGCCGACGCCGACGAACGCCTGCCGGCCGAACTGGCGACCGCCCTGGCCCGACGTGCCGTTGGTGATGTCGAAGCCGTTCTCGAGCACGAACAGCGCGCGCATCCCGCCGCCGAGATCCTCGGCGCCCTTGATGCCCCAGCGGCTGCCGGACAGGTTGCCGGTAGTCAGGGCGACGTCCGAGTGCCCCGTATAGGCGCCCGGCGAGCCGACCCGTTCGTTGCTGCGATAGGTCACGCCCGCATCGACGATGCCGTACAGCGTGACGGAGCTTTGCGCGGAGGCGATGCCCGCGAGCGAGAGCAGCAGCGGTGCTGCGATCAGTTGCTTGTTCATGATTTTTTAGCGTCTCCGGGCGGTGAGCCCGTTGTTCTATGCGAGTAGCGCGTGCGGTCGGCGAGATCCGCCGGCATGGCGAGGCCGGCAGCGTCCGCACACGGGAACGCGCGCATGCGAAACGCGCGCGCGACGTCGCGGCCAGCATGCCCGCCGCGGCCGCCATGGTAGTTGGAACCGGTTCCGGTCGATAGCGCAATAATGAAAACAGCTTCTTGCCAAAATCGAGATAATCAGCCGCGCGGCGGACGTCCCTGTACAGCGCGAGGCCGCGCGCCCGATAATCGGGCACCCGCCTTCCACCGGGAGTCTTCGGCATGCATCAATCGACCCTGTTGATCTTCGCCGCCGTCGCGTTCGTCGGGATCGCGACGCCCGGCCCGACCGTGCTGCTCGCACTGACCAACGGCTCGCGCTACGGCGTGCGCCGCGCGGCCTACGGCTTCGCCGGCGCGATGCTGTCCGACTTCGTGCTGATCGTCGCGGTCGCGCTCGGCCTCGGCGCGCTGCTGATGGCCTCGGCGCTCTGGTTCTCGGTGGTGAAATGGCTCGGCGCCGCCTATCTCGCGTACGTCGGCATCCGGCTGCTCACGTCGAAGGGCTCGCTCGACGTCGCCGTCGCGCATGGCGGCGCGGCGTACGAACGCAACGCGTCGATCTTCGCGAAGAGCTTCCTGACCGCGGTGACGAATCCGAAGGGCTATCTGTTCTTCTCCGCGTTCTTGCCGCAGTTCCTCGATCCGGCCGCCCCGCTAGCACCGCAATACGTCGCGCTCGCGGTCACGTTCGCGCTGCTCGACGGCGCCGTGATGTTCGGCTACGCGCTGCTCGGCGCGCGCGCTATGCGGCTGCTGAAGCGCTCGGGCGCGCTGTGGCTCGAACGCACGTGCGGCGCGATGCTGCTCGCGCTGGCGGGATCGCTCGCGCTGTATCGGCGGCATGCTGCGTAGGAGCATCGGCATGCGCGGTGCTTCGGGCGCTTCGAGCGCTTCAGGCGCGCCGATCGCGCGGGTCGCATTACCCGCAACGTTCTCAACGGGCTCGCGATGAGAATCGACGTCCCGCCCCGCTCCGGTTTCCCCGGCCTGTCGCTGCGCCAGCTCGACCGCGCGGATCTCGACACGTGGTACGCATACCTGTCGAATCCCGACGTCGTCCGCCACACGAGCTGGAACCTGCATGCGCGCGACGATCTGCTGCCGCTGTTCGACGGCATCGAATCGGCTCATCCGGATTCGATCCGCCGCCTCGCGATCGTCGACGACGCGTCGGGCGCGCTCGCCGGGACCATCGGGCTGCATACGGTATCCACCGCGAACCGCTCGGCCGAGATCGCGTACGACCTCGCGCCGTCGCACTGGGGGCGCGGCATCGCGAGCGCGCTGTGCGCGAGCGTCACCGCATGGGCGTTCGCCGGAGGCGGCTTCATGCGGATCCAGGGCGTCGTGCTGACCAGCAATGCCGGCTCCGCGCGCGTGCTGCAGAAATGCGGCTACCGGTACGAAGGATTGCTGCGCGCATACCGGATGGTGCGCGGCGCGCCGGGCGATTTCGCGCTGTACGCGCGCCTCGCGACCGACTGACGGGCCGACGCGACGCGCCGATCCGCACGCCGTCGACGCGAATGGACGACCCGCGGCGAATTCGCGACAATCGCCGTTCCCCGCCTCGACTCCTTCGCCATGAAAATCGCCGCGCTGTCCGACATCCACGGCAACCTCGCCGCGCTCGACGCGGTGCTCGACGACGTGCGCCGCCGCGGCGCCGACGTGATCGTCAACCTCGGCGACATCGTGTCGGGCGCGCTCCATCCTGCCGCAACGGCCGACCGCCTGATCGCGCTCGACCTGCCGACCATCAAGGGCAATCACGAACGGCAACTGCTGACCGGCGATCGCGACACGATGCGGCTGTCCGACCGCTGGGCGCACGACACGCTGCGCGACGACCATCGCGCATGGATCGCCGCGCTGCCCGAGCGCCTGACGCTCGGCGACGATGTACTGATGGTGCACGGCACGCCCGCCAGCGACCTCGTCTACTTCCTCGAAACGGTCACGCCCGACGGCTGCCGTGCGGCGACGCCCGATGAAATCGCGCAGCGCGCGGGCGACGAGACGGCATCGCTGATTCTGTGCGGCCATACGCATGTGCCGCGCCTCGCGAAACTCGACGACGGCCGGCTGATCGTCAACCCCGGCAGTGTCGGGCTGCAAGCGTACGCGGACGATCTACCGCACCCGCACCGGATCGAAACGGGTTCGCCGCATGCGCGCTACGCGATGGTGTCGCGCACGCCGGCCGGCTGGCACGCCGAATTTCATGCGGTCGAATACGACTGGCATACGGCCGCCGCCACCGCGGCATCGCGCGGCCGCGACGACTGGACCGTCGCGCTGCGCACCGGCCGGTGCTGACGCATCGCCGCCTTCCATTCACCCGCTTCGTTCACCAGAAAGCCGATCCGTCATGCCCGTTCCGTCACAACTGCTGTTCCTGCCCGGCGCATCGGGCAGCACCGCCTTCTGGCAACCGCTCGCGAGCCGCCTCGCGCATCCGGCCGAGCGTCGGATCGTCGGCTATCCGGGCTTCGGCGACACGCCGCGCGATCCGGCCGTCGACGACTTCGACGGTCTCGTGCGCCATGTGCTGAGCGCGATCGACCGGCCGACCGCCGTGATCGCGCAATCGATGGGCGGCGTGATCGCGATGCGCGCGGCACTCGAACGTGCACCGCTCGTCACGCACCTGGTGCTGACGGTCACGTCGGGCGGCCTCGACATGCAGGGGCTCGGCGCGCAGGACTGGCGCGCCGGCTTCGCGCAAGCGAACCCGCAATTGCCCGACTGGTTCCTGACGTTGCGCGCCGACCTGTCGCGGGACATCGGCCGCATCGCGCAGCCGACGCTGCTGCTGTGGGGCGACGACGATCCGATCAGCCCGGTCGCGGCCGGCAAACGCCTGCTCGAACGGCTGCCCGATGCACGGCTGCACGTGGTGCCGGGCGGCCGGCACGATCTCGCGGCCGTGCATGCCGAAACGCTCGCGCCGCTCGTCGACGCGCATCTGCAGCGCGTGTGACGCAGCCCGCTTCGACCCAGAAGCCCGCGACGCGCTCGACGCCGCATTACACGGCGTAGCGTCAGGTCGCGTTCACCAGCGTCAACCGCGCTTCGAGCCCGCCGCCGTCCGGCCGGTTGCGCAACGTGAGCGTGCCGCCCATCGCGAGCGCAAGCTGCCGCGCGATCGCGAGGCCGAGCCCCGTGCCGCCCGTCTCGCGATTGCGCGACGTCTCCACGCGCCGGAACGGTTCGAACACCGCGTCGAGCTGATCGTCCGGAATGCCCGGCCCGCGATCGAGCACCGCGATGACCGCGCCGCCGCCCGGCGCCGCCTGTACGTCGATCTCGGCCGCGCCCGCGAACTTCAGCGCGTTGTCGACGAGGTTGCCGACGATCCGGCGCAGCGCCTTCGGCCGCGTGACGAGCGCGAGCGGGCCGCCGCCATGCAGCGCGACGTCCTGCCCCGCATCCATGTAGTCGCACACGATGCTGTCGAGCAGCGCATCGAGATCGATGCGGCGCGCGGCCTCTTCCGTGCCGTGCAGCGTGCGCGCATACGCGACGCCTTCCTTCACCAGATGCTCCATCTCGAGCAGGTCCTGGCGCAGCTTCGCGCCCTGCGCGTCGTCGTCCATCACGTCGACGCGCAGCCGCATCCGCGTGATCGGCGTCTGCAGGTCGTGCGAGATCGACGCGAGGATCTGCATGCGCTCGGCCATGTACTGCGCGATGCGGTCCTGCATCGCGTTGAACGCCCGCGCGGCACGCGCGACTTCGGACGGCCCGTCCTCGTTCAGGCGTTCGCCCTTCAGATCGGGACCGAGCGCGTCGGCCGCCTGCGCGAGCTGCTTCAGCGGCCGCGTCGCGAGCCGCACCGCGAGCCAGCAGCACCCGGCCAGCACCGCGAGCTGCAGCGCGAGCACGACGGGCAGCCAGCCCGACAGCGGCACCGTGGACATCGGGTGGATGTCGATCGTCAGCGGCGAGCCGTCGGTCAGGCGCAGATGCACCTGCAGATGTTCGCGATCGCCGGGGATCGCGTTCGCCGTCAGCGGATAGTCGCCGCCGATGCCGTCCGAGATCGAGCGCTCGACGCGCGCCGAGAGCCGCGCCTCCGGCGGCGTGCCCGTCTCGCCGGGCCCGAGGATGAACGCGTAGCTGCGCCGTGCGAGACGCGGCAGCCACGCGGCACGCTGGTCGGGCGGCAGGTGATCGAGCAGCGCGACCGAACTCGCGACCTCGCGTTCGATGTAGCCCATCATCAGGTTGGTGGTCGCCTGGTCGCGCTCGGTGACGGTGAGCCAGAACGACAGCGTCTGCGCGAGCGCGAGGCCCACGCACAGGATCAGCGCGAGCCGCGCGAACAGCGAGCGCGGCCAGTGCCACGGGGTGCGCGCGCTCATGCGTCGCCTTCGACCGCGGTCACCGCCGACGAGAACACGTAGCCCTCGTTGCGCAGCGTCTTGATGTAGCGCGGCTCGCGCGCGCCGTCGCGCAGGCGCTGGCGCAGCCGGCTCACGAGCAGGTCGATCGACCGGTCGAACGGATCGGACTGCCGGCCCTGCGTGAGGTTGAGCAACTGGTCGCGCGTCAGCACGCGCTGCGGATTGTCGAGGAACACGCGCAACAGCCGGTATTCGGCGCCGCTCAACGCGACCAGCGTGCCTTCGGCGTCGAGCAGGTGACGCCCCGTCGTGTCGAGCCGCCATTCGCCGAACGCGAGCATCGCGGCCGACTCCGTCACCTGCATGCCGGGCGGCAGCATGCGCGCGCGGCGCAGCACCGAGCGGATCCGCGCGAGTAGCTCGCGCACCGCGAACGGCTTTGCGAGATAGTCGTCGGCGCCCATCTCCAGACCGATGATGCGGTCGGTTTCCTCGCCACGCGCGGTCAGCATCAGCACCGGCACCGTCCGGAACTTGCCCGCGCGCAGATCGCGGCACAGCGTGAGGCCGTCCTCGCCGGGCATCATCAGGTCGAGCACGATCAGGTCGGGCGCGCCGTCGTCGAGCGCGTTGCGCATCTCGCGGCCGTTCGCGGCGAGCGACACGCGCATGCCGTTCTTCTCCAGGTAGTCCGCGATCAGTTCGCGGATCGCGCGATCGTCGTCGACGATCAGTACGTGGTCGATCTTGTCCATGGGCGGTGTCGTTGGCGTGATGTTCCGGCTGGCGATGTCCGCTTTTATACCCCACTGCGGGCACGCGTTTGTATCCCAATGTATCGCGCCGCCGTGGCGACACACAACATTGCACACGCGCGGCCTGCCGGACACATCGCAGATACGTCGGCGCGGCCCAATGAGGGCTGTCGAAACCTGTCCGGCCGCCGCCCCCGCGCGGCGGCCGGCCGAACCGGAGAACCGCCATGCCGACCAGACTCAAGACCGCCGCCCTCGTGATCGCCCTCGCCGCCACGGCCGGGCTCGCCGCGTTCGCCGGCACCCGCGACGAGGCGGGCATGCCCGCCTCGCTGGCCGGCACGCCGGCGCCCGACTTCACCGGCATCGAGCAATGGCACAACAGCGCGCCGCTCAAGCTCGACCAGCTGCGCGGCAAGGTCGTGCTGGTCGATTTCTGGACGTACTCGTGCATCAACTGCATTCATACGATTCCGTACGTGAACGACTGGTACCGGAAGTATCGCGACCAGGGGTTCGTCGTGGTCGGCGTCCATACGCCCGAGTATCCGTTCGAACGCGATGCGAAGAACGTCGCCGATGCGGTCAAGCGCTTCGGCATCCAGTATCCGGTCGCGCAGGACAACCGTTACGACACGTGGCGCGCGTACGGCAACCAGTACTGGCCCGCGCTGTACCTGATCGACGCGAACGGGAAGGTCGTCTATACGCGGTATGGCGAGGGCGGGTATGACAAGACGGAAGCGGCGATTCGGGGGGCGCTGGCGCAGGCGGGGGAAGTGGCGAAGGGCGCGACGCGTACGCAGTAGCGTGCGCCGGCGGGGGCGCGACATGCGCCCCCGTGCGATTCACCGTGACTCACCCGCGCTTCGCGTCGGCTTCCGCCAGCATCGCCTCCCCGATCGCGAGATTCCCGTCCGCGATCAGCGCGTCGCCCGCGCCGCGAATGTCGTCGACCGCCTTGTTCTGCCCGAGCTTGCGCTTGCCGACGAGCCGCGTGATCTCGATCTGCAGCCCGACGATCGACTGCAGCATCGTGTCGAGATAGTCCTTCGGCGCGTCGGCCATCTTCCACGGCGCCGGCTGCGACGCCTCGTGCGTGCGCGTCAGCCGCGCGACCACGCCGCGCACGAACTTCTCGTCGTCGCGCACGGTGATCCGGCCGTGCGCATGCACGACCACGTAGTTCCACGTCGGCACCTGCCGATGCGCGACGTGCTTGCTCGGGTACCAGTTCGGCGAGATGTACGCGTCGCCGGCGCGGAAGATCACGAGCACCTCGTCGCCGTCCGCGACGTCCTGCCAGACCGGATTCGCGCGCGCGACGTGCGCATGCAGTTCGCCGAGGCCGCCGTCGCCCGGCAGCAGTTCGAACGGAAGGTGGTTCGCGTCGAGCCCGCTGTTCCCGCGCGTGACCAGGGTGCCGAACGGATGCTGGACGATCAGTTCGCGCAGCACGTCGGGACGGGATTCGGCGAAATCGGCGGGGACATACATGGCGGCTCCACGGTCGGACAGGGTTGGGAGGGAACGGGTCGGAACCGGCCCGTCATGCCCCGATTGTGATCGCTAACTGGTTTATGCTGTAGAGCCGGTTTAGAACATTTTCAGCAGACCAGAATCATGGCCAGGACCGCCCGGATCGTCGAAATCCCGTCGCTCGGCGCGCTCGACCGCGCGGCCGGCGACCTGAGCCGCCAGCTCGCGCAGGCGTTGCGGGACGCGGTGCGCCGCGGCGACGTGCGGCCCGGCGACACGCTGCCGTCCACGCGGCTGCTCGCGGCATCGCTGCAGGTCGCGCGCGGCACCGTCGTCGACGCGTATGCGCAACTCGTCGCCGAAGGCTTCCTGGAGTCGCGCGGCGGCGCCGGCACGCGGGTCGCGAACGCGCTGGCCGAGCCGTCGCCGCCGGCTGGCGCACCGCCCGCCGCCCGCCAGCGCGCCGCCCATGCCGGCCTGCCCGAACCGGCCGCGACGTTTGCACGGATCGCCCGCGAATTCCGTCCGCTGCCGGCCGCGCCGTTCGCGATCTCGGTGCCGGTCGGGCTCACCGCGCCCGACGACATCTGGCGCCGGCTCGGCAACCGCCTGCGCGCCCGCGGCGCCGGCGCGCCGTCCGGTTATGCGGATCCGCAAGGCGCGCTGCCGCTGCGCGAAGCGATCGCCGATTACGTGCGCCGCTCGCGCTCGGTGCGCTGCAGCGCCGAGCAGGTCGTCATCACGAGCGGCACGCAACAGGGCCTGCACCTCGCGAGCCAGGTCCTGCTCGGCCCGAACGATCGCGCGTGGGTCGAGAATCCCGCCTATCGCGGCATCACCGCGCTGCTCGAGAGCACCGGGCGGCGCGACGCGATGGTCCGCGTGCCGGTCGACGCGGACGGCATCGACGTCGAGGCCGGCATCCGTCTCGCGCCGGACGCGCGCGCGGCGTTCGTCACGCCGTCGCACCAGTATCCGCTCGGGATGCCGATGAGCATGGCACGCCGCAACGCGCTGCTCGGCTGGGCGCGCGCGCATCGCGCATGGGTGGTCGAGGACGACTACGACAGCGAGCTGCGCTACGAAGGCTATCCGTTCCCGTCGCTGCAAGGCCTGGATCCGGAACACGTGATCTATCTCGGCACGTTCAGCAAGATCCTGTTCCCGTCGCTGCGGCTCGGCTACGTGATCGCGCCCGCCGAGCTCGTGCCCGCGTTCTGCGGCGCGCGCGTGCTGATGGATCGCCACGCGCCGACCGCCGATCAGCACGTGCTCGCCGCCTTCATCGCGGAAGGCCATCTCGACCGCCACATCCGCCGCGTGCGCGGCGTCTACGCGGAACAGCGCGCGCTGCTGATCGACACGCTCGGCGCGCGGCTGCCGCGCGAGCGCGCCTGGGTGCAGCCGGGCGATCAGGGGATGCACGTCGTGCTGTGGCTCGCGGAAGGGATCGACGATCTCGACGTGGTGGCGCGCGCCGTCCGGGCGGGCGTGGCCGTGCGCGCGGTGTCGCCGATGTTCGCGCCGGGCACCGCGCGTCCGGGCCTCGTGCTCGGCTTCGGCGGGTTCGATCGCGCACGGATGGAAGCGGCCGCGCAGCGGCTCGCGGATGTGGTCGGCGAAGCCGCCGGCGTCGATTCGTCGGAGGAATTGCGGCGGCGCACGCGACGAAAGGTTGTCCGCGGGCAACAAACGTAATCGTCTGTAACGCCTGCAGGAAAAACCGGCGTTTTGGCCACAGGTGACGCTGCGCGGTTTGCTAGGATCGCGCCTTTTCCGTTCGCGCTCCTGCCGCCGTGAATCGCTTCGTGCCGTATCTTCGAGATCTGTGGCTTCGCTGCCGTACCGGCGCCCGCGCGCTCGGCGTCGGGGCGTGGCACCGCCTGCGCCATCCGACGCGCCGCGGCGTCGCGCTGACGCTCGCCGCGATCCCCGTGCTCGGCCTGCTGGTCCTGCTCGCGTTCGTGCCGTTCACGCCGAGCATCGGCGACATCCGCAAGGCGCGCATCGACCGTCCCGCGCGCGTGCTGTCGGCCGACGGCCAGCTGATCGCCGAGTTCCGGCCCGTGAACCGCGAATGGGTGCCGCTCAAGCAGATCTCGCCGCACATGGTCGACGCGCTGATCGCGACCGAGGACCACCGCTTCTACGCGCATCACGGCATCGACTGGCGCCGCACGCTCGCGGCCGGGCTGCATACGTTCTCGGGCAGCCGCCAGGGCGGCTCGACGATCACGCAGCAGCTCGCCCGCAACCTGTATCCGGACGAAGTCGGCCGCGCGCCGACGCTCACGCGCAAGGTGAAGGAGCTGATCACCGCGTTCAAGATCGAGGCCGTCTACAGCAAGGACGAGATTCTCGAGACTTACCTGAACACCGTGCCGTTCCTGTACAACGCGTACGGCGTCGAAATGGCCGCGCGCACCTATTTCGGCAAATCGGCGGACCAGCTCGACATCGTCGAAAGCGCGACGCTCGTCGGGATGCTGAAGGGCAACAGCTACTACAACCCGGTGCTGAATCCGGAGCGCGCGGTCCAGCGCCGCAACATCGTGCTCGCGCGGATGGCCGCGATGGGCATGCTGTCGCCGCGGCAGCTCGCGCAGTTGCAGCGCCGGCCGCTGCGCGTCGACTTCGAGCCGCAAACCGCGCAACCCGGCCCCGCCCCGCACTTCGCGGTGCAGTTGCGCAAGTGGCTGATCGCCTGGGCCGACCGCAACAACTACGACCTCTACTCGGACGGCCTCGTCGTGCGCACGACGCTCGATGCGCAATTGCAGGAGATGGCGACGCGAGCGCTGACGCAGCAAACCGATCGCCTGCAGGCGATCGCCGATGACGCGTGGCACAACCCGTCCGGCTGCGGGCTGCGCAACGACCTGTTCCGCGGCTTCATCCGGCAGACGCCCGACTATCGCGACGCGCGCGCCGCCGGGCTCGCCGACGCGGCCGCGCTGAAGCAGCTCGGCGCGAATCGCGCGTTCGTGCGCGCGTTGTGCGAGCGCAAGACACAGGTACAGGCCGGCTTCGTCGCGCTCGATCCGCGCAACGGCGCGATTCGCGCGTGGGTCGGCAGCCCCGATTTCGGCAACGAGCCGTTCGATCACGTCGTGCAGGCGCGGCGCCAGCCGGGCTCGACGTTCAAGCCGTTCGTCTATGGCGCCGCGTTCGCGGACGGCATGCGGCCGGACGATACGTTCGTCGATCGCCCGGTGGCGATTCCGATCGGCGCGCGCGCGGTGTGGCGCCCGACCGATGCCGAACCGCCGACGGACGCACCGATGACGCTGCGCGACGCACTCGCCCTGTCGCGCAATCGCATCACCGCGCAGGTGATGCAGCGCGAAGGCGCGGCCAGGGTCGCACAGCTCGCCCGTGCGATGGGCGTGCGCGAAAGTCCGCTCGACGCGGTGCCGTCGCTCGCGCTCGGTACGAGCCCCGTCACGCTGAAGGAAATGGTGTCCGCGTACGGGACGATCGCGAACCGCGGCGTGTACGTCGCGCCGCAGATGATCACGCGCATCGAGGATCGCGACGGCAAGGTGCTCGCCGCGTTCGGCAGCGCGCCGCCCGAACGCGCGATGCCGGTGGCCGCGGCACAGACGCTGGTCGACGTGATGCGCGGCGTCGTCGATTACGGGACCGGTGCCGACATCCGCTCGCGCTACGGGATTCGCATCGACGTCGCGGGCAAGACCGGCACGACGCAGGACAACACGGACGGCTGGTTCATCCTGATGCATCCGCAACTGGTGGCCGGCGCGTGGGTCGGCTTCGACGACGGCAACGTGACGCTGCGCAGCGACTACTGGGGCGCGGGCGCGCACAGCGCGCTGCCGATCGTCGGCTCGTTCTACGATGCGGCGCTGCGTGCGCGTGCGATCGACCCGCATGTGCAGTTCTCGCCCGACTTCCGGCCGCGCAGCGCGCCGGCGCCGGCACCGAGGCGGCGTCCGCATCCGGGCCTGTTCGACTGGCTGAAGATTTTCCGCTGAGCGCGGCACGACTAAGACGCTTCGTCCACCCGGACGAAGCGATCCCGGCCCGCACCGCGCATCATCGACGCAACCCGTCCATCGATGCCGGAGGCCGCATGACCCACAGCGCTGTCCAAATCGCGAACCTGCTGTACCGCTACGCGGAGCTGCTCGACGCCGGTGACCTGCCGGGGATGGCGACGCTGTTCCGGCATGCGCGGATCAAGGTCGAGGAAGCGGCGCCGACGATCGGCGCCGATGAATTGCTCGCGCTGTTCGACGCGCGCGTGAAGCGCTACGCGTGCGGCACGCCGCGCACGAAGCATGTAATCACGAATCCGCTCATCGAGATCGACGAAGCCGCACATCGCGCGACGGCTCGCTCGTACTACACGGTGCTGCAGGCCGTCGACGGCCTCGCGCTGCAGCCGATCGCAGCGGGCCGCTATCACGACGCGTTCGAGCGCGTCGACGGCGCATGGCGTTTCGCGTTCCGCGACTACACGCTGTTCGATTTCGCGGGCGACCTGCGTCGCCACCTGAACGACGCGCCGGCGGGTTGACGCGCCGGCCGGCGAACGCGGCCGGCAACGCGCTCAGGCCGCCGCGAGCATCGCGGCCAGTGCGTCGAACTCCGGCGCCCACGCCGCGCGGCCTTCGTCGCGCCGGCGGACCGGCTGTCGTCAGTCCGCCGTGTCGCCGCTCTTCGGCAGCTTCGACCATGCGTTGCGTCCCGGCGCCGGCGACCATGCCGGACGCGTCTTGCGCGCGCTGTCGATCACGACCAGGTAGCGCCCGGCGATCGGCGTGACGTCGCGATCGCGGCGCAGCACCCACAACGACTTGCCGTCCTCGACGCGCGCCTCGTAGTCGTCGTCGAGGATGCCGTGCTGGTCGATGAACGCGTTCAGCGAAGCAGGAATCCGCACGCAGCCTTTCGAGTGCCGGATGCCGAGCAGCGGCTCGAGGCGATCGGGATCGGTCGCGTGCATCTGGAAGCGCATCGGCGACTTGCCGCCCTTGCCCCAGCCGCGCTCGCCGTCCACCCAGCCGAAGTCGTAGATGCGCATGTCGCGCTTGCCGTAGCCGCGAATACCGTTGTCGTTCGTCGTGCCTTCCGCGCGGAAATCCATGTTGTCGGGCGAGTGGTGGAACACGCCGAGCGGCGTCAGGAAGTGATCGTATTTGCCGGGCCAGCCGGTGCCGACCGGCGACGCGCCGATCATCAGCCACGCATTGGTCGGCGTCGCGCGGAAGTAGATGAACAGCGCCTGCACGTTCGGCGCGCGGTCGACGATCGCGACGTATTCGCCGGCCAGGTCGCCGAGGTCGGCATCGGCGAGCGCCTGCTGAAGGCGGACGCCATACGCGCGCTGCTCGCTCGCGGGCACGTTCAGGCGTCGCGTGACTTCCTGCGTGAAGCGCTTGCGCATGTCTATCGCACGCGCGGTTGCGCTCTTCGCTTCGTCGGCCGACAGCGGCGGGTGCCGGCGCGGCGGCGTCGGTGCGGGTGCTTCGGCTTCGCTTGCCGGCGTGCCGGATGCTGCCGATGCAGGCGACGCTGCCGATGCCGCGGATGCTGCCGATGCGGCGGAAGCCGGGGATGCCCCACTAGCGGGCGACGCATGATGCGCGGCGGATGCCGCGGATGACGGAGCGACTCCGGACGACACATGCGCCGACGAAGCCGAATGCGCGGCCGAAGCCGCGGATGACGACGCGACTCCCGACGACACATGCGCCGGCGAAGCCGAACGCGCGGCCGAAGCCGTTGATGAGGATGACGTAGTAGTTGCCGACGGCACGTCGGACGCGGCAAAGGCGGGCCGCGCGGCAAGCACGGAGATCGGGAGAACGGCCGCGAGCCACACATGGGTGGCGACCGCGAGAGTACGGCAACGCGGCTTGTACAACCGCCGCGTCAGGTCGGAGAGCATCATGCGATCGAAACCATCGGCCGAACCGGCCGCCGCACGTTGCGAACGGCGCATCTCCCGCGCGAGCCATCGACACGCCGGCCGCACGCATGTGGCCGGCGCCGACGCCTCTTCGCGGTGGAGTCGTTCGCAGTACAACGCGTTCGGTCCAATGGCGGCTAATGAGTCGTCAGGTCTTTCATTCTACCCGCGCGGACACGAATCGGCAGGGCCGCTTCCCCGGTTTCGCCGCGGTTTTGCGCTTCGTCACACTTTGTTTCAACTCATTGCCGCTTGATGCGCCGCTGCATGGCAGGTTGCTTCGCCGGGCGTGTCCGGCAATACAAAACCGAAACGCCCGGAAATTCACTCGCATGCTGCATACGACACGCGAGCGCGCGCTCCCCGTCTACTTCGAAATGGTTTCGAGCGCGATGCCCCTGGTACGCGGCCCCATGAACCCGATCGCGGCCATCACGATCACCATCGCGCCGGCGATGAACGCGAACACGCCGAACGTGCCGAAACCCTTCAGCACGGCCGCGATCACGAACGACGAGAAGATCGCCGAGAAGCGGCTCCACGAGTAGACGAAGCCCACCGCGCGCGCGCGGATCGACGTCGGGAACAGCTCGGCCTGATACGCGTGGAAGCTGTACGACATGATGTTGCTCGCGAGCGTGAGGCCGATGCCGAGCACGATCAGGAACGCGCCCACCGTCGTCTGGCTGAACAGCAGCCCGCAGACGACGATCGCCGCCGCCATCGCGACGATCACCGACTTGCGCTCGAAGCGGTCGGCGATCACGAGGCCGATCAGTGGGCCGAGCGGCGCCGCGAGCGCGATCACGCTCGAATACATGAGACTCGACGTGATCGTGATGCCCTGCTTGATCAGCAGCGTCGGCACCCAGTTCGCGAAGCCGTAGAAGCCGACCGTCTGGAACACGTTGAAGATCGTCATCATGATCGTGCGGCTGCGATACGGCGGCACCCACATGTCGCGGAAGCTGCCGCGCGGCGGCACCGGCTCGGAGGGCGCGGGCGGCGGCAGCGGCCGGCCGTATTCGGCTTCGACCTTCGCCTCGAGCGCGCGCATGATGCGGTCGGCTTCGTCGACGCGGCCCTGCTGCGCGAGCCAGCGCGGGCTCTCCGGCAGCGCGCGGCGAATCCACCACACGAACAGCGCGCCGTGCGCGCCGATCAGCACGACCCAGCGCCAGCCGTCGAGGCCGAACGGTGCGTGCGGCACGAGCAGGTACGCGAGGAACGCGACCACCGGCACCGCGACGAACCCGACCGCCTGCTCGCACGCGAACGCGCGGCCGCGGATCTGCTTCGGCACGAGTTCGGAGATGTACGTGCCGATCGTCACCATCTCGACGCCGAGCCCTAGGCCGACGACGAAACGCCAGAAGTTCAGCCCGCCTGCCGTGTCCTGGAACGCCATCACGACGTTGGCGGCCGTGTACCACAGCAGCGACCACGTGAAGATCGCGCGGCGGCCGAAGCGGTCCGCGAGGAAGCCGCATGCGATCGTGCCGATGAAGAGGCCGGAGAACAGCGCGGCGATGAAGCTCGCAACGCCCGTGGTGCCGAACAGGCCGTGCGTCGTCGCGGACAGGATCCCGCTTTTCACGAGGCCCGGCGCGACGTAGCCGCTGTACAGCAGATCGTAGAGTTCGAAGAAGAAGCCGAGGCTCAGCAGCACGACGAGCTTCCAGACGCTGCGGGTCGGCGGCAGGCGGTCGAGGCGGGCTGAAATCGAGCCGGCGTCGATGGAAGAGGACGAGGTGGCTGCCTGGGGAAAGCTGTCCGTTGAGACCATCTGGGTCGTGTCTCCTGATCGTGTCGTGTGTTGTTGTCCGGCGGCCGATCGGCCCGGCCGCCGTCGGGCGATTCGTCGCATTGTACCGGCACGCCGCGCGCGCCGCGTCGCGTGGCGAACCGGTTCCGACACCCCACTTTCGCGCCGGACCATGTGTAACTTGCGTAACCGTCTGTCGAATCCGTAAGGTTCGAAGGCATCGCGATCGTCTGCCACTCGCGCGCATCCGAAACCGGCACGGCCCCGTCTGCAAGAGGCTGCCGGGCCGTCGCGCGCCCGCGCCGGCACCGCGAGACACGACAGGCAACGTGCGCAATCGGCAGCGCCGCCGCCGCCACGCCCCGGTAACATGCTACCGGGCCAACTCCCGGCTTCCGGGCGCCTTTCGGCACCCGACATTGTCGGCAAAACGTAAGCATTCCATGTTCATACAACGACTCTCCACGTACGCACGCCGGATCGCGCTGTTCGCACTGCTGCAGTTCGCGGCGATCGCGACCGCGTCGGCGTTTCCGACGGCTGCGTCCGCACCGGGCGCGAGCGGCGTCGGCGTCCCCGTGCCGACCATTTCGCTGAACGACGCGGTTGCGCGGCTCAAGCAGATGCAGGTGCAACAGGACCGCATCAAGCAGCAGACATCGAACGCGACCAACAGCAAGGAGCTCGACGAGCTCGGCGACGCGACCCAGGAACTGAGCGCCGACGTCGACAAGCTGCAGAGCCAGCTCGCGCCGCAGCGCACGCAAGTCCAGGCGCAGCTCGACGTGCTCGGCCCGCCACCGGCGCCGGGCGCATCGCCCGAAACGCCTGCCGTCGAACAGCAGCGGGAGACGCTGAACGCGCGCAAGGCGCAGATCGACGCGGCGCTGAAACAGGCCGCCGACCAGAAGACCAACCTCGCGAACCTGAACGACCAGTTCGCGAAGCTGCACCGCAGCCTGCTGAAGAACCAGCTCGCGTTCCGTTCGGGCAGCATCTTCGGCGCGCAGTTCTGGCTGCCGCTGTTCCACCTGTCGCCGGACGACGTCCAGCGGCTCGAGGACTTCAACGACGAACTGCGCGACATGCTGCGCTCGTCCTGGACACCCGGCCAGCGCGCCATCACCACGCTGCTGCTGATCGCCGCGCTCGCTGCCTGGCTCGGCGGCCGCCGCGTCGTCGAACGCGGGCTGGCGTGGTTCTGCCTGAACCGCCTGCCGCCCACCCGGCTGCGCCGCAGCGCGCTGGCGCTGGCGACGGCGTTCTCGACACTGCTCGCGACCGCGGTCGCCGTACAGATCCTCTATCTCGCGCTCGCCCGCCACTCCGAACTCACGTCTTCGATGACCGATCTGTGGGACCAGTTCGCGAAGCTCGCCGTGACCTGCGCGCTGATCGCCGGCCTCGGCCGCGCGCTGCTCTGCACGAAGCATCCGTCATGGCGGCTGCCGGCGCTCGCCGATCCCGTCGCGCTCGCGATGAAGCCGTTCCCCGGCGTGCTGGCCGCGCTGCTGCTGATGTCCGGCACGCTCGAGTCGATCAACCGGATCGTCGATACCAGCCTGTCCGTCACGCTGTTCGGCCGCGGCATCGTCTCGCTCGTCGTCGCGCTGACCGTCGGCGCGTCGATCCTGCGCGCGAATCGCGTCCGCACCGCGCTGGCAGCATCCGGCGAGGCGCCCGAGCAACGCTCGACGCTCGCCGGGCTGATTCACGCCGGCGTCACGCTGGCGATCGTCGTGTCGCTTGTCGCGCTGCTGATCGGCTACATCACGGTCGCGCGCTTCATCACGTACGAGCTCGTCTGGTTCGAGATCGTGGTGTGCAGCGTCTACATCCTGACGCAGCTGACGCGCGACGCGAGCGAAAGCCTGTTCTCCGCGAACCTGTCGACCGGCAAGCAGATCAAGCACCTGTTCGCGCTCGACGACCGGCATCTCGACCAGGCCCACACCGTCGTGTCCGGCCTCGGCACGAGCCTGCTGATGCTGATCGCGGCGATCGCGCTGCTGACGGGCGGCTTCGGCACGACGCCGAGCGACCTGCTCGACAGCGCGGTCGCGATGATCGGCGGCCAGCGGCTGCAGAGCCTGAACATCATGCCCGACCGGATCCTCAACGCGGTGATCGGGTTCGCGATCGGCTTCTACCTGCTGCGCTCGGTGCGCCGCTGGCTCGACGGCGAGTTCATGCCGGCGCTCGGCATGGACGCGGGGATGCGCGTGTCGCTGATCACGCTGTTCACCAACGTCGGCTACGTGCTGCTCGTGCTGATGACGCTGGGGCTGCTCGGCGTCAGGTGGAGCAACCTCGCGTGGATCGTCAGCGCGCTGTCGGTCGGTATCGGTTTCGGCCTGCAGGAGATCGTGAAGAACTTCGTGTCGGGGCTGATCCTGCTGACCGAGCGGCCGGTGAAGGTGGGCGACATGGTCAGCATCGCGGGCGTCGAAGGCGACATCCGCCGCATCAACGTGCGCGCGACCGAGATCCAGCTCAGCGACCGCTCGACCGTCATCGTGCCGAACTCGCAGCTGATCTCGCAGAACGTGCGCAACGTGACGATGGGCAACAGCACGCAGGGCGTCGCGACGCTGATGCTCACGTTCCCGCTGAACACCGACCCCGAGCAGGTGCGCGACCTGCTGCTCGACGCGTATCGCGAGCACCCGGCGATTCTCGACAAGCCGGCGCCGTCGGTCACGTTCAGCCAGCTCGCGCCGGACGGGATCACGCTGAGCGTCACGGGCTACGTGGCGAGCCCGCGGATCGCCAGCTCGACGAAGAGCGACCTGCTGTTCGAGATCCTCAAGCAGTTGCGGGCGGCGCAGATCACGCTGTCGACGCCGCAGATGCTGGTCGTGCAGAACATGCCGGCAAGCGACGCTTCCGCCCCGCACGAGTAAGCGATCGAGCTGGCATGCGCCGATCGGGCATCGGCGCGCACGCATCGCCGCAAGCGACAAGGGCCGGTTACCGCTTTCGCGGCAACCGGCCCTTGTCATTCGATCGATTCGACCGTCGCGGCGCCCTCCCGGACGCGCTCCGTCAGACGTCGAACTTCACGCCCTGCGCCAGCGGCAACTGACGGCTGTAGTTGATCGTGTTCGTCGCCCGGCGCATATACGCCTTCCACGCATCCGAACCCGACTCGCGGCCGCCGCCCGTTTCCTTCTCGCCGCCGAACGCGCCGCCGATCTCCGCGCCGCTCGTGCCGATGTTCACGTTGACGATCCCGCAATCGCTGCCCGCTGCCGACATGAACTGCTCGGCCTCGCGCATGTCGTTCGTGAAGATCGCCGACGACAGGCCTTGCGGCACCGCGTTGTGCAGTTCGATCGCATCGTCGAAGTTGTCGTAGACCATCACGTACAGGATCGGCGCGAACGTCTCGCGCTCGACCACGGCCGATTGCTTCGGCATCCGTACGATGGCCGGGCGCACGTAGTACGCATCCGCGTGACCGACGTCGACGCGCTCGCCGCCCTTCACCTCGCCGCCCTGCTCGCGTGCGTCGCCCAGCGCCTTCTGCATCGCATCGAACGACGCGCGATCGACCAGCGGGCCGACCAGCGTGCCTTCTTCAAGCGGGTTGCCGACCTTCACCGACGCGTAGGCCTTCTCGATGCGCGGCAGCAATTGCTCGACCAGGCTGCGATGCACGATCAGGCGGCGCAGCGTCGTGCAGCGCTGGCCGGCCGTGCCGACCGCCGCGAACGTGACGGCGCGCACGACGAGATCCAGATCCGCGCTCGGCGCGACGATCATCCCGTTGTTGCCGCCGAGTTCGAGGATGCCGCGCGCGAGACGCTGGCTCAGCACCTTCGCGACTTCCTGGCCCATCCGCACGCTGCCCGTCGCGCTGACGACCGGCACCTTCTTCGACGCCGTCAGCACCTCGCCGACATCGCGCATGCCGAGCACCAGCTGGCTCAGCTCCGCCGGCGCGACACCCGGATGCGTCTTGTCGAATTCGCGGATCGCCTTCTGGAGCAGCACGTGGCACGCGATTGCCGTGAGCGGCGTCTTCTCGGACGGCTTCCACACGACCGAATCGCCGCACACGAATGCGAGCGCCGCATTCCACGCCCACACCGCGACCGGGAAGTTGAACGCCGAGATCACGCCGCACACACCGATCGGGTGCCACGTTTCCATCATCCGGTGGCCCGGGCGCTCGGACGCGATCGTCAGGCCGTAAAGCTGGCGCGACAGGCCGACCGCGAAATCGCAGATGTCGATCATTTCCTGCACTTCGCCAAGGCCTTCCGACGTGATCTTGCCGGCCTCGAGCGTGACGAGGCGGCCGAGCTCGGCCTTGTGCTCGCGCAGCACGTTGCCGAACACGCGCACGAGCTCGCCGCGCACCGGCGCCGGCACCGTGCGCCACTTGAGGAATGCGTCGTGCGCGGCGTCGATCTTGCGCTCGGCGTCGGCGGGCGAGTCGACCGCCAGCGTCGCGAGCGTCGCGCCGTCGAGCGGCGAACGCGCGGTCAGCGCATTGCCTTTCCACTGGGCGAGATCGATGTCGAGCGCAGCAAGAATGTCGTTGAATTGCATCACTTCCTCTTCAGGGACAGATTGATCGGTGCGGCGGCGACGCCGCCCGCGTGATTCGATTGGAGCGCGTTCGTGCGCCCTGTGCAAGCGGATGCGCAGCTCGGCAGGCCCGGTGCGCCGCACGGCGCATCGCGCGGCGCCGCCGCCGGAAACCCGGCCGGGCGGCGCGCCCCCGCCTCGCGAGGCACGATCCATGAGACACATTGTCGATGGCCACAAGTCCGGCCGCTATTGATATTAACTCACGACTTCATTCCCAAAACGCAACAACCCAGCGGGACGAATCCGCCCGTTTCGGCACCGGCATGGGACGTATCCAAGGCCGATGGCCGGGCCGCCGGGGCGGTTTCGATGCGCGGCAAGTTGATGACAAAGTTGCATCACCCTGTGCGGAAATATCGTTTGCCGCGCTTGCGGCCGGCACCCACAATCGGGGCGGCGTCGAGGTGCACCGCACCCGGCGCGCCGACGGCCGCCCAACGGGCGGCCGACGACAGACGAAGGCAACACGCGTCGCGGCCCGGCGGTCCCGGTCGATCCGGACCAGCCCCGCGAAGCAGTGCCGCCGCCCGGCCGGCGGCCGGCAACGCGCCGCCCTTCGTAACCAAAAAACAATCCCGGAGACAGCGCCCAGCACCCGCCATGCATTCAGATGCCCGCCCCGACTCGCCCCGTCCGTCCGGCTCGCCGCCCGCGCAGCCGTCCCTCCACCGCAGCCTGCAGGCGCGCCATCTGCGGATGATCGCGATCGGCGGCTCGATCGGCACCGGCCTGTTCGTCGCGTCCGGCGCGTCGATTTCGCAGGCCGGCCCCGGCGGCGCGCTGGTCGCGTACATGCTGATCGGCCTGATGGTCTATTTCCTGATGACGAGCCTCGGCGAAATGGCCGCGTTCATGCCGGTGTCGGGCTCGTTCGCGACCTACGGCGCGAAATTCGTCGACGAAGGCTTCGGCTTCGCACTCGGCTGGAACTACTGGTACAGCTGGGCCGTGACGCTCGCGGTGGAACTCGTCGCCGCGCAGCTCGTGATGCACTACTGGTTCCCGCACGTGCCGGGCGTCTGGTGGAGCGCGATCTTCCTCACCTTGATCTTCGCGCTCAACGCGCTGTCGGTGCGCGGCTTCGGCGAAGCCGAATACTGGTTCGCGCTGATCAAGGTGCTGACGGTGCTCGCGTTCGTCGGCGTCGGCCTGCTGATGATCTTCGGGATCATGCAGGGCGGCCCGAGCGCGGGCTGGGGCAACTTCACGATCGGCGACGCGCCGTTCGCGGGCGGCTGGGCCACGATGCTCGGCGTCGCGATGATCGCGGGCTTCTCGTTCCAGGGCACCGAAATGATCGGCGTCGCGGCCGGCGAATCGGAGAACCCGCGCACGACGATCCCGCGCGCGGTCAGCCAGATCTTCTGGCGCATCCTGCTGTTCTACGTGTTCGCGATCTTCGTGATCGGCGTGCTGATTCCGTACACCGACCCGAGCCTGCTGAAGAGCGACGTGACCGACGTCGGCGTGAGCCCGTTTACGCTCGTGTTCCGCCACGCGGGCCTCGCGTTCGCGGCCGGCGTGATGAACGCGGTGATCCTGACGGCCGTGCTGTCGGCCGGCAACTCGGGCATGTACGCGTCGACGCGGATGCTCTACAACCTCGCGGTCGAGGGCCGCGCGCCGAAGCTGTTCGCGAAGCTGTCGCCGGGCGGCGTGCCGCGCAACGCGCTGTACGCGACGACCGCCGTCGGCGCGCTGTGCTTCCTCACGTCGCTGTATGGCGATAAGACCGTCTACCTGTGGCTGCTGAACACGTCGGGCATGGCCGGCTTCATCACCTGGCTCGGCATCGCGGTCAGCCACTACCGGTTCCGCAAGGGCTTCCTGAAGCAGGGCTACCGGCTCGACCAGCTGCCGTACCGGTCGAAGTGGTTCCCGTTCGGGCCGCTGTTCGCGTTCGCGCTGTGCGCGATCGTCGCGCTCGGCCAGGACTACCAGGCGTTCCTCGCCGACAGGATCGACTGGGCCGGCATCGCCGCGACCTACATCGGCCTGCCGTTCTTCCTCGCGATCTGGCTCGGCTACGCGCTGGTGCGCAAATGCCGCCTCGTCCGCTACGAGGACATGGAGATCGCGCCGTGGATCGAGCGCAACGCGGCGCCCGACGCCACGGTCAAGACCGACGCCGGCTATCCGGCCTACATCGCCGCTCCGGCCAACCCGACGCCGGGCGCGTGATGCCCGGTCGCGCACCGGCCGCCGCCCGACCGCGGCGGCCGGTGCGCTGAACACCCCATTCGACGCGGCGCGCGCGTTCAGGCAAGATCGACGCGCGCCGCCCGTTTTTCCGTCGTCACGAGTCATCGAAAACGCATGCAGAACTTCTACGAAGCCACCGTTACCCGCCAGCCCTACCCGCAACTGACCGGCACGATCGACACGCAGGTCTGTATCGTCGGCGGCGGCCTCGCCGGCCTGTGCACGGCGCTCGGCCTCGTCGAGCGCGGCGTGCGGGATGTCGTCGTGCTCGACGGCGAACGGGTCGGCTTCGGCGCGTCCGGCCGCAACGGCGGCTTCGTGTTCGGCGGCTACAGCCTCGACAACGCGGACCTGCTGCGCACACTCGGCCGCGACGAAGGCCGCCGCCTGTACCGGCTCACCGTCGATGCGGTCGACCTGATCCGCGCGCGGATTGCCCGCTACGGCATCGACTGCGACATCGTCGACGAGGGCGTGATGCTCGCCAACTGGTTCGACGATCCGTCGCGGCTCGACGGCGTGCGCACGCTGATGAAGCAGGAATTCGACGTCGACTGGGAACCGGTCGAGACCGACGCGCTGCGCGCGCGGCTGAAGACGCAGCGCTATTACGGCGGCCTGTTCGAGCCGAACGCGTTCCACTTCCATCCGCTCAAGTACGTGCTCGGCGTCGCGGCGGCCGCCTCGCGCGGCGGCGCACGCGTGTACGAACGCTCGGCCGCGCTCGGCATCGCGCGCGAGGGCGCCGGCTACGTCGTGCGCACGGCGCAGGGCACGGTGCGCGCGAAGGACGTCGTGTTCGCCGGCGGCGGCTACGCGCGCGGCGTGTCGCCGCGCATCGAGCGCGCGGTGCTGCCGATCGCGACCTACGTGATCGCGACCGAGCCGCTCGGCACGCGGCTGCCGGACGCGATCGACGCGCCGTACGCGATCTACGACACGCGTTTCGCGTTCGACTACTACCGGCCGCTGAAGGACACGCGGATTCTGTGGGGCGGCCGGATCTCGGTGCTCGACCGCGGCCCCGACGCGATCGCGCGGCTGCTGCGGCGCGACCTGCTGCGCGTGTATCCGCAACTCGACGGCGTGAAGGTCGAGTACGCATGGGGCGGGCTGATGAGCTACGCGCGGCACAAGATGCCGCAGATCGGCCGCGATGCGGACGGCGTGTGGCACGCGATCGCATTCGGCGGTCACGGGATGGCGCCCACCACCGTCGCCGGCGAAGCGCTCGCCGCCGCGCTGGCCGGGGAGCAGCCGGTGCCTGAAGGCTTCGCCGCGTTCGGGCTCACGCGCACGTTCGGTCTCGCCGGCCTCGCGGCCGCGCAGCTCACGTACACCGCGTACCAGGCCCGCGACGCGCTCGCGTCGTGCCGGCGCTGAGCGGCGACGGCCGCCGAAACCGCGCGGCCGATTAGAGCAGAAGGTCGGCCGGGCGGCGATTTCCCGCATGCTAGAATGATTTCTTCATGCCGCCGCGAACCCACAACAAAGTCACATGAAAGCTGGAAGCAAGGCCGCCACGTCCGAAAGCCGCGCGCTTGCGACCGATGCGCGGCGCAAATACGATCCCGAGCAAACCAAGCGCAACATCCTCGACGTCGCCACGCAGGAGTTTTCCGCGATGGGCCTCGCCGGCGCGCGCGTCGACGCGATCGCCGAGCGTACCAACACGACGAAGCGGATGCTCTACTACTACTTCGAAAGCAAGGAAGGCCTGTACGAGGCCGTGCTGGAGAAGGTGTACGGCGACATCCGCGCGCTCGAGCAGGAACTGCACGTCGGCGACATGGAGCCGCGCGAAGGCATGCGCCGGCTCGTCGAATTCACGTTCGACTATCACGACAAGCATCGCGACTTCGTCCGCCTCGTGTCGATCGAGAACATCCACGGCGCGAAGTATCTCGAACAGCTGAAGTCGTTCAAGAACCGCAACGTCAGCATCATCAAGACGCTCGAGGAACTGCTCGAGCGCGGCGCGGCGAGCGGCGCGTTCCGCAAGGACATCGACGCGTTCGACCTGCACCTGCTGATCAGCTCGTTCTGCTTCCACCGCGTGTCGAACCGCTATACGTTCGGCGCCGCGTTCGGCCGCGATCCGTCGGCACCGCGGCTGCGCGCGCGGCATCGCGAGACGATCGCCGATTCCGTGCTGCGCTACGTCGCCGCGTAAGCGCATCGCGCGGTTTCATCCGAAGGCCGGCGACGAGCGCTGAACCCGCCGCCCGGCCCTCTCCCGACTGGCACTACGACGCTTGCAACCGGCATGAGCCGGATTCACGCGGTGCGTTCCTTCAAGCCGCTCAGGCCGCTCAGGCCGCCTCAGGCCGAACTTCCGCCTCACGCCAGTCCGTCGGCGCCGACGCCAATGCGATCCGCGCCTTCTCTTCCGGGCTGCCCGCCACGTAATACTTCTTCGCCCAGCTCGAATCCGGTGCGAGCGCGAGGTGCCGATGCGCACCGGCGCCCTGCCGTTGCGACTCGATCGACAGCGCCCGCGCGCGGTAGTGCTCGTAGAGCCGCAGGAATTCCGCGAGATAGATCGCCGCGATCCGCGCGTCGCGAATCTCCAGCAGGTTCTCGTCGTTGTACTGCTCGGAATTGCGGCTCATGTTCGCCGAACCCGTATAGACGATCGGGTTCGCGCCTTCCGCATCGATCACGATGAACTTGTGGTGGATCACGACCGGCGGATAGGCCGGCGCCGGCTCGCCCGGAAAGAGGCGCAGTTCCGGCTCGAAACCCTGCGGCACCGTCGCCGGTGAAAAATACGCGGCGTCGATCACGTCGCGATGATCGCGCCGGCGATGGTAAAGCTCGAGATTCGCGAGCGTCGCCGCATCGAGCGGCCGGCCGTCATGCTGCGCGGCATCGGCCTGCGTCGCGCTGCCGGCGTTGATGCGGTTCACCAGGCCGAACATCATCAGGCCGCGGTCGCCGGCGGCAAAGCATGCGTCGCGCAGCGCCGCGTCGGTCGGCATGAACAGGCAGAACGACACTGAATGCTGCGCGGCCGCGATCGCGGCGACGATCGTATCGATCTCGGTGCGCTGCCCCGCCGGCTCCGGCGAAAACGCGACGCGCACCTGCGCGCTGCCGATCGTCAGCGGCTCGGACCAGCCCGGCGACAACTTCGCCGTCTCCGCGATCGTCGGATTCGCGGCCAGCGCCTGCGCACGCGCGTTGTACAGCGCCGCGAGCGCAGGCGAATCGAATGCGTGCAGCACGTTCGCCTGCTCCGTCAGCCCTTCGGTCGTGAAGTTCGCGGAACCGGTCAGCACGCGCGCCGGCGTCGGCGCAGTCGTCCCGTTCGCCGGTGCGTCGGTCACGATGAACTTGTCGTGCATGATGTGCGTCCTGTCGCGCGGCGCGCGCGTCGCGAGGCCCTGAAGCGCGTCGACGGCCGGCTGGTTCGGCGACGGCAGCGGCGGCTTGCCCTTACGGGCGGTCACGTGCGCGTCGTAGACGATCGCGAGCGACGCTTCGCCGTGCTGCCGTCCGAACGCCTCGAATGCGGGCAACGCCCACAGCGTGTCCGTCAGGTGATAGACGGCCGAGACCGCGCGCGACGCGGGGTCGAGCATCTCCGCGAACACCTGTTCCATGTCGTTCGCGAGCCACGTGCGCAGCTTCAACGCCTGGTCCGCGCTCGGCGCCGCATTCGGCGCAAGACCCAGCGCCGCGACCTGCTTCGCGAACGCCTGCGAACTGACCACCGCGCGATTGAACCACGTGCCGACGCCGTCCACGATGTGCGCGGGCAGCACGACATCGCACACGCCGACCTCCGCATCGAGCACCTTCAGGTTCTCCGGCGTGCCGACGACCGGATAGACGTCATAGCGGAACGACGCATCGCGATCCTGCGGATCGATGCGCGCGTCCCACCACATGAATTTCTGGATCGGTGCCTGGTCGGTCGGCGCGTCGCCCTGCGTGCCGGCGGCCGGGCCGTCGAACGTGAGCCGGTTCGGCAGCCAGCTGTTCGGCGCGCGCGTCTTGCCGTCGGCCGACCAGAAGCCCGGCGTACGTCGGATCGCGAAGCCGAGGAAGTCGGTGCGCGAGGCCGCGTCGGGCCAGTCGAAAGCGAGGAGAACCAGGGTCGGGGAAAGATAGCTGCGTACGCTGACGGTCATTCTTTGCTCCTGCCGCGGCGGCCGGTCGAAAGGAATGAGTCAGTGTCGAAGGCGCATCTTCCCGTGCGATGACCGTTCGATGAACCTTGTATGTCGGCGCCGCGTCAGTCGCACACGAGCAGCTCGATGCCGCGCGCGGTCAGCGCTCGGCGCACGGCCTTGTCCGGCGTGCGTTCGGTGACGAGATAGCGCGCGGCCGAGGCGCCGTTGATCCGCACCGGCGTCACGCGGCCGAACTTCGAATGGTCGGCGACGATGATCGCGGTGCCGGCCGCCGCGATCATCCGGCTGCGCACTTCGGCGGCGAGCCGCGAGTAGTCGGTGCAGTCGCCATCGGCCGTGATGCCGCCCGCGCCGACGAACGCGAAATCGACATGGTATTGCGCGAGCTGCTGGATCGTATCGAGCCCGAACGTCGCATCCTCGTCGTCGGACAGTTCGCCGCCGAGCAGCGTCACGCGATTGCCGTTGCGCCGCGCGAGCACGAACGCGGTGCGCCAGTCGTTCGTGTAAATCGACAGCCGGTGCCGGTCGGCCAGCGCGAGCGCGACCGCATGCGGCGTGCTGCCCGAGTCGATCAGCACCGACGCGTCGTCGGGCACGAATTCGGCCGCGCGTCGCCCGATCGTGCGCTTCGCTTCGGCATTCGCCGCCTCACGCTCGGACAGGCTCGGCTCGCGGCGATCCGCCGCCAGCGCGCCGCCGTGCGTCATCACGAGCAGGCCGCGCGCCGCGAGCGCGTTCAGGTCGCGCCGTACCGTCTCGCGCGACACGTCGAGCGAGCGCACGAGTTCGGCGACCGACAGCGCGCCCGATCGTCCGAGCTCCGACAGAATGTATTGATGACGTTGTTCCGCCAGCATCGCAATGCGCCCGAGGCGACTGGTAATGGGTAGGCCGACCATTGTATTACGGCCGTTTGACCGCCATTTGACGGCGGTGCGTCCGGCCGCGGCCACGTTTCACGAAAGCGAAATTCTGTATTGCCCGATGCGCGCGAATCGGCGTGGCAAGCGGTTGCTACACTCTGCGTTTCGCCGAACGACAGACCATCAAGGGGCTTGCGTCATGTACCGCAAAGGCAGTGTGCTCGAAATCCAGTTTTCGCCGGAACGGCTCAACGACGGGGCCGGCGATCCGTACTGGATCGACCTGACGCTCGACGAGGCCCGCCGGCTGTACGAACAGCTCGCCGCACGCTTCGCGACCGATGCGCGCGCGAACCAGCCGCTCGACACGTTCTCGCTCGACTGATCCCCGTTCCTCTGCGCGCGCCACGGCGCGCTTTCATGCCGCGGCGCCTTCGCCCGGACGGCCGCTAACCGGACGGCCGGCGTGCTGCCGCGCTCGTGGCGGATCACGCCCGCGGCCAACGTGCCGCGCACCGCTGCTGCATGCGTTCCGCACGCGCCACGCGCGAATGCAGAATCCGACAAGACGGCCGCGCCGCTTCACCCGATACTGGCCGGCTCACGATTCGTCCGGCCGTATCGCGGCCCGCCACGCATGTTTACCTCGCTCGTCGCCGCGGCTTTCGTCGCGCTGTGGTCCACCGGCTTCATCGTCGCCCGGGCAATCAAGCCCTACGCCGACCCGAACCTGTTCCTGCTCGCGCGTTTCGCGGGCACGGCCGTGCTGTTCGGCGCGGTGGCGCTCGCCGCGCGCGCGCCGTGGCCGGCGCGCCGCGAATGGCCGCGCCACCTGATCGCGGGCGCGCTGCTGCAGGGCGTCTATCTCGGCGCCAGCTACTGGGCCGTCGCGCAAGGGCTGAACGCCGGCGTGATGGCGCTGCTCGGCGCATTGCAGCCGCTTGCCACCGCCGTGCTCGCGGTGCCGCTGTTCAACGAGCGGCTGCCCGCGCGCGGCTGGCTCGGGATGGCGCTCGGGCTCGCCGGCGTCGCGCTCGTCCTCGCACCGAAGGTCGCGGGCGGCGTCGCGCCGCCGGCGGGCGCCGCGCCCGCATGGTTCGTCGTGACCGTGTCGATCCTGTCGGTCGGCTCGATCACCGCGGGCTCGCTGTACCAGAAGGGCAAGCTCGCGCAGAACGACCTGCGTACGGCCGTCGCCGTGCAGAATCTCGGCGCGGCGATCGTCGCGGCCGTCTTCGTCGTGCTGCTGCACGAAACGCGCTGGATCGGCGCACCGGCGCTGTGGATCTCGCTCGTGTGGGGCGTCGTGTTCCTGTCCGGCGGCGCGGTCACGATGCTGATGTGGATGCTGCGGCGAGGCAACGCCGCGCGCGCGACGTCGTTGCTGTTCCTCGCGCCGCCGCTCGCCGCGCTGCAGGGCTACCTGCTGTTCGGCGAAACGCTCGCGACCGTCCAGCTCGCCGGCTTCGCGCTCGCGCTGGCGGGCGTCGTGCTCGCGCGGCGCTGACGCGGGCGAGCGCGCGGGTTCGTCACCGCGCCCCGCCATGCGCGGCGTCGCGCCGCCGCCGGGTGCCGCGCCTCGTGGTTCGTCGTGGCGCGCCCCGCCATGCCTCGAAACGAAGCATCCGCGCGCACGCCGGGGGACGCCGCTCCGCGCGCCGCACCATGACGATGCATCGCGTCTCGCCGATGCAACGCGCGGCCGCCGGATCGCATGCCCGGCGCGGCGCCGGGCCGCGATTGCGCTTATGATGGGCGCCTTGCATTTCGTTCCGGAACCACCTTCATGACATCCGCCGATTACGCCAGCCGCCAACGCGCGATCATTGCCGAACTGAACGTCGCGCCGCACTTCGACGCCGATGCCGAAATCGCCCGCCGCGTCGATTTCCTCGCGCAGTACCTTCGTTCGACCGGCCTGCGGACCTACGTGCTCGGCATCAGCGGCGGCGTCGATTCGTCGACGGCCGGACGGCTCGCGCAGCTGGCGGTCGAACAGCTGCGCGCCGGCGGCTACGACGCCCGCTTCATCGCGATGCGCTTGCCGAACGGCGTGCAGAACGACGAAGCCGACGCGCAACGCGCGCTCGCGTTCGTGCGCGCGGACGAAACGTTCACGGTCGACGTCAAGCCCGCCGCCGACGCGATGCTCGCATCGCTCGTCGCGTCCGGCCACGCATTCGAAAACCCGGCCCAGCAGGACTTCGTGCACGGCAACATCAAGGCGCGCGAGCGCATGATCGCGCAATACGCGGTGGCCGGCGCGCGGCGCGGCATCGTGATCGGCACCGACCACGCGGCCGAATCGCTGATGGGCTTCTTCACGAAATTCGGCGACGGCGGCGCGGACGTGCTGCCGCTCGCCGGCCTGAGCAAGCGCCGCGTGCGTGCGGTCGCCCGCGCGCTCGGCGGCGACGAACTGATCGTGATGAAGGTGCCGACGGCCGACCTCGAGGAACTGCGTCCGCTGCGCCCCGACGAGCACGCCTACGGCGTCACCTACGACGAAATCGACGATTTCCTCGAAGGCAAACCCGTCGCCGACAACGTGTACGAAACGGTGCTGCGCTTCTACGACGGTTCGCGCCACAAGCGCGCGCTGCCGTACACGCCGTTCGACTGGCCGGCCGCGTAAGCCGGCTCGTTCAGCCGCAACACCGCGCCGCGCGAACCCTGGCGGTTACGCGCGGCGCCTGCGCGACGGGCAGCGCTACGCGTGCCCGCCCGCCTTCTTCGCCTGCAGCGCGCGAATCCGCAGCCGCGCGCCCGTATCGCTGACCGTCGCGTCGTACATCGTCGCGAGATCGCGCTTGAGAGCGGTGCGCGAACCGCCGTCGAGATACACCATGTGCCCGGACGGATAGAAACGCGCGGACAGGTTCTGCCGCACCTTCGGATCCTCGAGCGGCATCTGCTGCAGGTCGATCACGGTCTGGTAGAACGGCGTGACGAAGTCGTAGAGGCCGTTCGCCGACAGCACCTTCAGGTCGACGTTCAGCGCCATCACCGCGGCGAGATCGCCCGCCGTGTAGAGGATCAGGTTCCCCTGCGCATCGATGCCCTGCTGCGCGCCGGTCGGATCGATGTGACTGAAGTCCCAGTTCCGGAACGCCTGGTCGTTCAGGTCCGTGAACGCGGAGTTCGACGTGAACTTCAGCTGCTCGTTCAGGTAGCTGTTCCACATCGCCGTGTAGACGCCCGTCACGGCCGTCATCGTCGGATCGTTGCCGCCCGAGTTCGGGTCGATCTTGCCGGCGATGCCCGACGAGATCCCGGTCACGCGGCCGTCGTACGACCCGAGCGCGAGCCCCTGCGCGTGCAGCAGCGTCGTCAGGAACAGCGAATTGCCGCGCGTGTCGTAGCCCGCGATGTCGAGGCTCCACGACTGCAGCGTCGCGGTATCGATACCCGTGTATCGCGACAGCTTCTGCACGGCGGCCGGTTCCGCATGCGGAACCGTGCGCAGCGCCTTCAGGTAGTCGGTACGCGCGAATTGCGCGACTTCCTCGACGAACGCGCCGAGATCGGTCGGCGCGGGCGTGACGCCGAGCTTCTTGTGATACCACGCGTCGGCCGCCGCGGTCGGCAGCGCGCCGACCGGGTTGCCGGCCTGCCGGTAGTCGAGGATCGACGACTGCAGCGTGACGCCGTTCAGGTCGACGCCGTCCTCGTGCAGCTTGTACGCGAGCACGCAGCTGCGCGCGGTGCCGTACGACTCGCCGAACAGGTACTTCGGCGAATTCCAGCGGTTGTTCTTCGTCAGGTAGCGCTTGATGAACTGCTTCAGCGAATCCGCATCCTGGTCGACGCCCCAGAAATCGCGGTTCTTGTTCGGCGCGACGGCCGCCGAATAACCGGTGCCGACCGGGTTGATGAACACCAGGTCGCTGTGGTCGATCATGCTGTCCGGATTGTCTTCCATCTGATACGGCGCGGGCGGCGTGAACCCCGGCATCGACGTCCTGATGCGCTTCGGCGCGAACGAGCCGAGCAGCACGAACACCGACGACGACCCGGGTCCGCCGTTGTAGAAGAACGTGACGGGCCGCGTTTCCTCCTTCGCGCCGTCGGCCGTGAACGCGACGTAGAAGAGCTTCGCGGCCGGCAGCGAGCTGCTCGGGTCGACCGTCACGAGGTGGCCGGCCGTCGCCGTGTACGCGATGCGCTTGCCGTCGATCAGGATCGTGTGATGCGTGATCGCGGCCGCTTCGGTCGTGTCGGTCACCGAGTCGTCGGGACCGTTGCCGTACGCGACCGGATCGAAGAACGGCTGGTCGCGGCCGTGGCTCAGCGCGACCGGACTGATGGTCGGCGGCACGCCATGCGAATTGTGGTCGCCGTGATGCAGCGGATACACGCCGCCGGAAGATGCGGAATCGATGCCCATCGTGCTGCTCCTCGAGGTGAAAAAAGACGCGGGCAGGAAACCCGCGTCGCGTGGAAAGGCCGGTGCCGGCGCGTCAGCTCGACGGCTTGCGCGCGAGGATCGCCGCGAGTTTCGCGCCGTCGGGGCTGCCGAGGCCCGTACACGCATCCCAGCCGGACGCGGCGGCATACGTGCCGTTCGAGCCTTTCGTGATGTCGCGCAACGCGCCAGGATTCTTGTACAGCGCCGGGTTGATCCAGCCGGCCGCCGCACTCGCCGCCGCACTCGCCGCCGCATTGATCCGCGCGATCAGCGCGGCCCACAACGGCGCGACCGCGCTCGTGCCGCCCATCACCGCGACCGTGCCGGCGACCGACACCTCGTAGCCCGTCTGCGGCGATGCATCGGCGGCGACGTCCGGCACGCCGCGCTTCGTGAGCGGCGTGGTGCTGCCGTCGGCGAGCGTGACGGTCAATCCCTGCTGCCACGCCGGCAGGTCGAACAGCGTGCTGACACCGCCGCCGCCCGCGCCGCCGCCGGCCGCCTCGTCGTTCCACGCGACTTCGCTGCGAATGCCCTGCCCCGGCAGCGCATCGAGCTGCGTGCCGCCGCAGCCGAGCACGTACGGACTCGACGCCGGAAAGTCGACGTGATCCGTGCCGTCCTGCAGCCCGTCGCCCGAGCCGCTGTCGCCCGACGCCGCGCATACCGTGATCCCCTGCGCGGCGGCCGCCTGCAGCACGCGGTTGAACGCATGCGCCGACTGCGCCTGCCAGATCGCTTCCGGGCCGCCCCAGCTGATCGAGATCACCGACGGCCGGTTGGTCTTGTCGGTGACGGCCGCGTTGACGGCCCGGATGAAGCCCGCGTCGCTGTTCGGCGCGAAATAGACGGCGAGCTTCGCGGCGGGCGCGATCGCACCGGCTATCTCGATGTCGAGCGCGACTTCGCCGTCCGGGCCGTTCGTCTCGCCGGTCGGCGCATTGCGGCCGGTACCGACGTTCACGTCGACGAGCGTCGGCGGCGTCTTGATGCCGAGCCCGCGGAAATACTGCTGGATATCGGCTGCGCGATAGCCGCCGCCGAGTTCGACGATCGCGATGCATTGCCCTGCACCGTCGCCGGCCGGAAAGCCGTACAGCGACGCGAGCTGGATCGGCGTGAACGTGACGGCGGGCGCGCCGCGCGCGGGCTGGAACGGCGGACGCAGCCGGAAGTGCGGCCGCGCCTGCGGACGGCTGTCGAGGCCGAGCACGGCCGTGACGGCATCGCCGAGCTCGTCCGGCAGCGCGATCGGGCCCGAGCGGCCGCGGTACTGGCCGATCGAACGATGCTCGAAACGCTCGAGCTTCACGCTGAATGCCGCTTCGAACTGCTGGATCGAGCCGGACAGCACGACGACGCTTTCGACCGGATCGACGCGATCGACCGTGAGCTGGTGACGGCGCGCGAAGTCCTCGGTCTTGCGAATGTCGTCGGGATTGGCGGAGAAACGCTGCGCGAACGCTTCGCGCGACAGCGGTTTCGCCTGTGCGTCGCCGGTGGCGAGCTGCTGGACCAACGTGTCGAGTTGCCCTTCTTCCTGCCGCCGCAACATGATCGTGACGTGGATACGTTCTGCCGGATCGCAGGGGCCGAGACACTTCGACTCGGCGACGATCCGGGGTTCACGGTCGGCGTGAAGATGCCTTGCCATGTTCAGACCCTCCTTGGTACCGCGTTGCACGGAACAGCCAGGAAATCGGACATAGCCGGCGGAAGTCGGTTCCGTTCGGTCAGTCGGTTCGCGAAAGCGCGAAGTTACAGGGAGTTTAGATCAGTCAGATGATTTACGCGCACGCCCTTCCGCTCCAAGGCATGCGCGCGAAGCCCGGCATGGCGCGCGGGCCCGCGTTCGGCAGCGCATCACGGCCGCGCGGCAAGTCGACCGCGCGGCCGTGATGCAATGCCGCAGCTCAATCCATCGACAGGCGCAGCGCGAACCCGATCAGCGCCGCGGAAAACGTCCAGCGCTGGACCGTCTGCGCGAGCGGATGCGCGCGCATCCACGCCGCGATGCGCGACGCGCCGAACACGCATGCGAGGTCGAAACACACGCCGGCCGCGACGAGCAGCGCGCCGAGCTCGAACATCTGCCACACGACGGGCCCTGCCTCGGGGCGCACGAACTGCGGCAGCAGCACCGAGCAGAACAGCAGTGCCTTCGGATTCAGCAGGTTCGTCAGCAGCCCCTTGAAGAACGACTGCCGCAGTTCGCCCGGCGCCGCCCCATCGCCGTCGCCGAGCGCGAACACCGGCGAGCGGAACACCTGGATCGCGACGTAAGCGAGATAAAGCGCGCCGCCGTAGCGGATCACTTCATACAGCCACGGTGCGCTGCGGATCAGCGCCGCGACGCCGCAGGCGGACAGCGTCACGTGCGCGGTGCGCGACAGCGACAGGCCGGCCGCCGCCGCCATGCCCGGGCGCACGCCGCGGCCGATGCTGGTCTGCAGCACGAGCGCCATGTCGGGCCCGGGCACCGCGTAGATGGCCGCCAGCGCGGCGAGATAAATCAACAGCAAATGCGTGGAAATCATGGTCTGCCCCCGTTCTTCAGTGACGATATGTTGCCGCTGAAGGGAGAGCGATTATTGGCCATCTTTGGCTCGAAATTGGCGCTACATAGCGGAATCCGCCACAATCACGGAATTCAGACAAGGATTCCGCCAACATGACCGAACTCGACAAAACCGATCGCGCGATCCTCGCCGCGGTGCAGCGCGACGGCCGCCTGCCGATCGCGCGTCTCGCCGATTCCGTCGGCCTGTCCGAGACGCCCTGCGCACGGCGCCTGAAGCGTCTCGAAAACGACGGCTACATCGAGCGCTACCGCGCGCAGCTGTCGCGCCAGGCGCTCGGCTTCGGCGTCGTCGCATTCGTGCTCGTGCGGTTCGCGACGCACGACCGCAAGGTCGCCGACCGGTTCGAACGGGAAGTGCTCGGCATCGAGCGGATCCTCGCGTGCCACAACGTCGCCGGCACGGCCGACTACCTGCTGCAGGTGGTCGCGCGCGATCTCGACGACTACGGTACGTTCCTGCGCGACTCGCTGCGGATGCTGCCGGGCGTCACGTCGATCGAATCGGCGTTGTCGTTGCGGGAGGTGAAGCACGATGCGGGGTTGCCGGTGCCGTGATGCGGCTGTGACCCGCTCCGGCGTGACATTCGTTCACGTTGCCGGCCTCAGGCGACCTCACGCGACTTCACACGACATCGGGCGTTTGATGCGCGCGCTCGAGATCCTCGAGAAACGCTTCGACGAGCGGATCGCCGCGCCCGTCGCGCGCCACGACCATGTGGAACGTGACGTCGTAGTGCAGCTGGTCCGGATTGAGCGGCGCAAGCAGCCCCTGCGCGACATACGGCGCCGCAAAGTGCTGCGGCAGGTAGCCGAGGTGATGGCCTGACAGGATCAGCAGCGCGACGGCCTCCATGTTGTCGGCGGTCGCCGTCACGCGATCGGGCGTCGTCGACATCTGTGCCTCCGGCAGCGGATACGAGCGCCACGCCCATTCGAATCCCGCGACGTCGGCCGGCGTCAGCGCGCCGGCGCGTTCGAACAGCGGATGGCCGCGCCCGCAGTACGCCACCTGCCGCTCGATGAACAGCGGCGTGTAGTGCAGCGACGGCACGCGGTGCCAGAAATAGCCGACCGCGATCTGGATCTCGTTGCTCAGCAGCTTTTCCTCGAGATCGCCCGGCGCGCGCACCGAGATCGAGAAGCGCACGGCCTCGTCGCGCGTGCGAAACGCGGCGATCGCCTCGGCGATCCGTGCGTTCTGGCTGACCGGCGTATGGCCGATCAGGCCGATGTGCAACGTGCCGACCAGCTGGCGGTCCATGTGCCGCGCCGCCATCCCGAATTCGTCGAGCGCGGCGAGCAGCTTGCGGCTCATCGCGTGGAACCGCTCGCCTTTCGGCGTGAGCCGGAAGCCGCTGCGGCCGCGCTCGCAGAGCCGGTAGCCGAGCCGTGTCTCGAGCGACGACAGCTGCGCGCTGATCGTCGACTGGCCGACGTTCAGGATCGCTTGCGCGGCCGACACGCCGCCCGCGTCCGTGACCGCGAGAAACACGCGGATCAACCGCAGATCGAGGGTCGACAGATTCCCCAGCACGCTATTCCCCTTTTGTTCCCCTTCCATACATCGATGAAAATCGATGTTTACGTCGATATCTTCGCATTCTTCTTTCCGGCCGGACGCGTAAAACTATGTGCCAGGCCGCGTCGAATGATACGGCAACCCCACATCGGAAGAGACAAGCCCATGAACGACCACACCCATTTCCAGCCGCTCGGCGGCAATGAAATGCCGCGCAGCGGCGGCATCGCGACGATGATGCGCCTGCCGCACGTGGCGAGCGCAGCCGGCCTCGACGCCTGTTTCGTCGGCGTGCCGTTCGACCTCGGCACCTCCAACCGCACCGGCGCGCGCTTCGGCCCGCGCCAGATCCGCACGGAATCCGTGCTGCTGCGCCCGTACAACATGGCCACGCGCGCCGCGCCCTTCGATTCGCTGCAGGTTGCCGATATCGGCGACGTCGCGATCAACCCGTACAACCTGCACGATTCGATCGCGCGCATCGAGGCTGCATACGACGCGATTCTCGAGCACGACTGCAAGCCGGTCACGCTCGGCGGCGACCATACGATCGCGCTGCCGATCCTGCGCGCGATCCACCGCAAGCACGGCAAGGTCGCATTGATCCACGTCGATGCACACGCCGACGTGAACGACACGATGATGGGCGAAAAGATCGCGCACGGCACGCCGTTCCGCCGCGCGGTCGAGGAAGGCCTGCTGCACGGCGACAAGGTCACGCAAATCGGCCTGCGCGGCACCGGCTACGCGGCCGAGGATTTCGACTGGTGCCGCGAGCAGGGCTTCCGCGTGGTCCAGGCCGAGGAATGCTGGAACAAGTCGCTCGCGCCGCTGATGGAAGAAGTGCGCGCGCGCATCGGCGACACGCCCGTCTACATCAGCTTCGACATCGACGGCATCGACCCGGCCTACGCACCGGGCACCGGCACGCCGGAAATCGCGGGCCTCACGGTGCCGCAGGCGCTCGAGATCATCCGCGGCGCGAAGGGGCTGAACATCGTCGGCTGCGATCTCGTCGAAGTGGCGCCGCCGTACGACCCGTTCGGCACCACGGCCCTGCTCGGCGCGAACCTCGCGTACGAGCTGCTGTGCGTGCTGCCCGGCGTCGCCTATCGCGACTGATCCCGGCACGCGACCCATTCCAAATCAGAGAATTCCAGAGGAGCACATAACAGATGGGGACATCCGTCAAGCAACCGAAGCGGGCGGCGCTCGCTTCGTTCGTCGGCACCACGATCGAATGGTACGACTTCTATAGCTACGCGACCGCCGCCGCCATCGTGTTCGGGCCGCTGTTCTTCCCCGGTGAAAGCCGTTTCGTCAGCCTGCTCGCGTCGTTCGGCTCGTTCGCGGTCGGCTTCTTCGCGCGGCCGCTCGGCGGCGTGATGTTCGGCTATCTCGGCGACCGCTTCGGCCGCAAGCGCTCGCTGCTCGCGACGCTGATGCTGATGGCCGTGTCGACGGTCGCGATCGGCCTGCTGCCGACCCATGCGCAGGCCGGTGTGATCGCGCCGATCCTGCTGGTGCTGATGCGCGTGCTGCAAGGCATCGCCGTCGGCGGCGAATGGGGCGGCGCGGTGCTGCTCGCCGGCGAGCATGCGCCCGAAGGCAAGCGCACGTTCTTCGCGTCGTTCGCGCAGCTCGGCAGCGCGAGCGGCCTGATCCTGTCGATGCTCGCGTTCGGCGCGATCAGCACGCTGTCGAAGGACGACATGATGAGCTGGGGCTGGCGCGTGCCGTTCCTTGCGAGCGCCGTGCTGCTGGCGGTCGGCTTCGTGATCCGCGCGAGCGTGTCCGAGTCGCCCGAGTTCGAGGAAGTCAGGAAGAGCGGCAACATCGCGCAAAAGCCGCTGCGTGAAGCGCTCAAGTACTGGCCGCTGCTGCTGCTCGCGATCGGCGCGAACGTGTACGGCATCGCCGGCGTGTATTTCAGCAACATCTTCATGATCAGCTATGCGACGCAATTCCTGTCGCTCGACCGGTCGATGGTGCTGCATTGCATGACGATCGTCGCGGTGCTGCAGTTCGTCGTGCAACTCGCCGCCGCGTTCCTCGCGCAGCGCTTCGGCACGACGCGCGTGCTGCTGGTCACCGGCGCATGGGCCGCGATCGTGCCGTTCGTGATGCTGCCGCTCGTGCACCTGGGCACGCCGCTGTCGATCACGGTCGGCGTCGGCCTCGCGACGCTCGCCGAATCGGGCTACTACTCGGTGGTCGCCGGTTTCGTCAGCGGCATCTTCATCGCGCGCATCCGCTATACGGCGATCTCGATCGCGTACCAGGTGTGCGGCGCGCTCGCCGGCGGTCTCACGCCGCTCGTCGCCACGCTGATCGCGCAGAACACCGCGCCGCAATGGTGGCCGCTCGCGATCCAGTACACGAGCGCCGCCGTGCTGTCGTCGGTGTGCGTGTGGCTGATCTCGCGCCGCGTCAGCATCGACGATGCCGGCGCGCTCGGCAGGGCGGACGAAGCGCTGCCGAGCGGTGCGCGTACCGCGTAACCTCACGCAAACGGGCAGGCGACATCGCCTGCCCGTTTGCGTCGGGCGTCGGGCGGTACGCCGCAACGCCCCGCCTTGCCCCGAACATTCATTGCGACAAACGGCCCGCACATGCGGGCCGCTTGTTTGCCGCCCGATCGTCGATCGGGACGGCCGGCGCGCAGCGTTCGCGCGTCATTGCGCCTGGCTGCGCAGCGTCTTCGCCGCAGCGACCATGTTCGTCAGCGCCGGAAGCACTTCCGCCCACTGACGCGTCTTCAGCCCGCAGTCCGGGTTCACCCACAGGCGCTCCGCCGGAATCCGCTCCGCCGCCTTCTTCATCAGGCCGACGATGTGATCCTGCGTCGGGATGTTCGGCGAATGGATGTCGTACACGCCCGGCCCGATCTCATTCGGATACCTGAAGCTGTCGAACGCGTCGAGCAGCTCCATGTCCGAGCGCGACGTCTCGATCGTGATCACGTCCGCATCCATGTCGGCGATCGACGCGATGATGTCGTTGAACTCCGAATAGCACATGTGCGTATGAATCTGCGTATCGTCCCGCACACCGTTCGCGGCGATGCGGAACGACTCGATCGCCCACTTCAGGTACGCGCCCCATTGCGCGCGACGCAGCGGCAGCCCTTCGCGCAGCGCGGCCTCGTCGATCTGGATCACGCGCACGCCGGCCTGCTCGAGATCCAGCACTTCGTCGCGGATCGCCAGCGCGAGCTGATGGCACGACACCGAACGCGGCTGGTCGTCGCGCACGAACGACCAGTTCAGGATCGTCACCGGGCCGGTCAGCATGCCCTTCATCGGCTTGTTCGTCAGCGACTGCGCGTACGTGATCCATTCGACCGTCATCGCCTTCGGGCGGCTGATGTCGCCGAACAGGATCGGCGGCTTCACGCAGCGCGAACCGTACGACTGCACCCAGCCGAACTGGCTGAATGCGTAGCCGTCGAGCTGCTCGCCGAAGTATTCGACCATGTCGTTGCGTTCGGCTTCGCCGTGCACGAGCACGTCGAGCTCGAGCGATTCCTGTTCGCGCACGCTGCGCGCGATTTCCGCCTGCATCGCCGCGCGGTAGCCGGCTTCATCCAGCGCGCCGGCCTTGAACCGGCTGCGCGCCTGACGGATCTCGGCAGTCTGCGGGAACGAGCCGATCGTCGTCGTCGGGAAGGCCGGCAGGTTCAGGCGCGCCGACTGCTTCGGCGCACGCTGCGGGTACGGGCTCGCACGGTTGCCGAGCTGCGCGTCGATGCGCGCGATCGCGGCCTTCACCGCCGGGTTGTTCACGCGCGGCGAGCGGCGGCGCGAGCCGATCGCGGCCGCGTTCGCGGCGAGCGCGTCGGCCACCTCGTCGCGGCCTTCGTTCAGCGCGGTCGCGAGCAGCTTCAGTTCGTCGAGCTTCTGCAGCGCGAACGCGAGCCACGAGCGGATCTCCTCGTCGAGCGTCTGCTCGCTCGCGAGATCGACCGGCACGTGCAGCAGCGAGCATGACGGCGCGAGCCACAGGCGCTCGCCCAGTTGCTTCGCGAGCGGCTCGAGCCAGTCGAGCGCCGCGTTCAGGTCCGTCTTCCAGATGTTGCGTCCGTTGATCGCGCCGACCGACAGCACGCGCCCGGGCGGCAGTTCGCGCACGAGTGCGTCGATTTCGTCGCGGGCGTTGATCGCGTCGACATGCAGGCCGTCGACCGACAGCGAGGCCGCGAGCGCCAGGTTGTCCTGAAGCTGGCCGAAATACGTCGCGAGCAGCAGCTTGATGCGGCGCGTCTCGAGCGCGTCGTATGCCGTGCGCAGCGCTTGGCGCCAGGCGGCGTCGAGCTCGGTCACGAGGATCGGCTCGTCGATCTGCACCCATTCGACGCCTTGCGCGGTCAGCGTGTCGAGCAGCGCGCCATATACCGGCAACAGCTTCGGCAGCAGCGCGAGACGATCGGAATCGTCCTTCGCCTTGCCGAGCCACAGATACGTGACGGGGCCGAGGATCACCGGCTTCGCGGCGACGCCCTGCGCCTGCGCTTCCGCCAGTTGCTGGAGCAGGCGCGACGGATCGAGCGAGAAGTTCGTATCCGCATGGAATTCCGGGACGATGTAGTGATAGTTCGTGTCGAACCACTTCGTCATTTCACCGGCCGCGACTCCGCCGCAGCATGCCGCGTGTGCTTCCGCCGACTGCGCCGAGCGGCCGCGCGCGACGCGGAAATAGTTGTCGAGCGCATCGCCATGGAAGTCCTGCACGCGTTTCGGCAGGTTGCCGAGCGTGAAGCTCATGTCGAGCACCTGGTCGTAGAACGCGAAATCGCCGATCGGCACGAGATCGAGGTCGCGCTGGTCGTTCCAGTGGCGCTGGCGAAGTTCGGCGCCGAGTGCCTTCAGCGCGTCGCGCGACGACTCGCCCTTCCAGTAGCGTTCGAGACCGAATTTGAGTTCGCGCTTCGCGCCGATGCGCGGAAAACCGAGGTTGTGGGTCGTAACCATGAAGCTGCCGTCCTGAAGAAATAGTCGATCCGGCAGCCATCATAGGGATTTCATCCCATGAAATAAAATGGCATTATTTCATTCATCCATTAAATCTGTTCATGTATCTGTCGGGCAAGCGATACCCATGCTGGAACGATTCCATCTCGTCGTGATCCGCGAAGTCGAGCGCCAGGGCTCGTTGACCGCGGCCGCCAACGCGCTGCATCTCACGCAATCGGCGCTCAGCCATACCGTCCGGAAAATCGAGCAGCAACTCGGCACGCCGATCTGGGACCGCGAAGGCCGCGGCCTGCGGCTCACGCAGGGCGGGCAGTATCTGCTGAGGCTGGCGAACCGGCTGCTGCCGCAGTTCGAACTCGCCGAGGAGCGCATGAAGCAGTACGCGAAGGGCGAGCGCGGCACGCTGCGCATCGGGATGGAGTGCCATCCGTGCTACCAGTGGCTGCTGAAGGTCGTGTCGCCGTACCTGTCGCGCTGGCCGGACGTCGACGTCGACGTGAAGCAGCGCTTCCAGTTCGGCGGCATCGGAGCGCTGTTCGGCCATGACATCGACGTGCTCGTGACGCCCGACCCGCTGAACAAGCCGGGCCTGCGCTTCGATCCCGTGTTCGACTACGAACAGGTGCTGGTGGTCGCGGACGCGCACCGTTTCGCGAACGCCGACTACGTGACGCCCGAGCAGCTGACCGACGAGATCCTGATCACCTACCCGGTCGAGACCGACCGGCTCGACATCTACAACCAGTTCCTGACGCCGGCCGGCATCGTGCCGCGGCGTCACAAGTCGATCGAGACGACCGACATCATGCTGCAGATGGTGGCGAGCGGGCGCGGCGTGGCCGCGCTGCCAAGATGGCTTGCAGACGAATACGCGGACCGGATGCCGGTCGTGCCGGTCAAGCTCGGCAAGAAAGGGATCGCGAAACAGATCTTCCTCGGCATCCGCGAGGCGGATGCGTCGATCGACTATCTGGCCGCATTCGTCGCGCTGGCGCGTGAATCGACATGGAGCGCGCCGCGCATGCTGCGCTAGCGGCGCTCGCGCCGTGCGCGCTTCCCGCGGCCCGCATGCCGGTGCGCGGGCCTGTTCACGAAATGGATGACGACGCGAGCTGGCACGACATGTCGCAATTCGACGTCACGGCACCCTCCCCTTACACATCCGTAAGACGATGATTCGACGTCCCGACTGTCATCAAACTGACTGGTAGCGAAAGCTAGGATCGGACGCGGTTCCCTTACGAGATGCCGTCATGAATCAACCTGCTTCGTCCGCACCGAACAATTCGGGTTCCGTCGAACGCACCAGGCAGGTCGGCTATGCCGTCTTTCTGCTGGTGCTCGCGTTCGGCGCCCTCTATATCGCCACGCACCTGATCGCCGACCTGTCGCCGGTCCGCGAAGGCTCGCTGTTTCCGTACCTGATGCTCGGCGCCGCGCTGCTGATCGCGCTCGGCTTCGAATTCGTCAACGGCTTCCACGACACTGCAAACGCGGTCGCCACCGTGATCTATACGCACTCGCTGACGCCGAACGTCGCGGTGATCTGGTCCGGCATGTGGAACTTCCTCGGCGTGATGGTCTCGAGCGGCGCCGTCGCGTTCGGCATCCTGCAGTTGCTGCCGGTCGAGCTGATCCTGCAGGTCGGCAGCGGCGCAGGCTTCGCGATGGTGTTCGCGCTGCTGATCGCCGCGATTGTGTGGAACCTCGCGACCTGGTATTTCGGATTGCCGTCGTCGAGCTCGCATACGCTGATCGGGTCGATCATCGGCGTCGGTCTGATGAACCAGCTGATGCACGGGCCGTCGGGCACGAGCGGTGTCGACTGGGCCCAGGCGCTCGGCGTCGGCAAGTCGCTGCTGTTCTCGCCGATCGTCGGCTTCCTGTGCGCGGCACTGCTGCTGCTCGTGCTGAAGGCGCTCGTGCGGGTTCCGGAGTTGTACAAGGAGCCGCCGAAGGATCAGCCGCCGCCGTTCTGGATTCGCTGCCTGCTGATCCTGACCTGCACGGGCGTGTCGTTCGCGCACGGGTCGAACGACGGGCAGAAAGGGATGGGCCTCATCATGCTGATCCTGATCGGCACGGTGCCGACTGCGTATGCGCTGAACAAGGCCGTCACGCCGGCCGAAACGCAGACCTTCGTCGCCGTCGCGAACCAGGCTGCCGCGACGTTCGGGAAGTACACGAACGGCGTCGCGCCGTCCGCGAACCCGCGTGCCGACGTCGAACACTACGTGCAGCATCGTGAACTGACGCCCGCGGTGCTGCCGGCCGTGCAGCAGCTGTCCGCGTCGCTCGCGAACGCGGTCGGCGCGTCGGGGTCGATGGCGGCGGTGCCGCAACGCGACGTCGACAACGTGCGCAACACGATGTATCTGGTGTCCGAAGCCATTCGCCTGATCGAGAAGTCGGGGCAGCCCGCGTTCGCCGCCGACGACAAGCTCGCGATCGACAACTATCGCAAGCAGCTCGACCACGCGACCAAGTTCATTCCGACCTGGGTGAAGGTGGCTGTCGCGATCGCACTGGGCCTCGGCACGATGGTCGGCTGGAAACGGATCGTCGTGACCGTCGGCGAGAAAATCGGCAAGCAGCATTTGACGTATGGGCAGGGCGCGTCGGCCGAACTCGTCGCGATGCTGACGATCGGCGCCGCCGACGTGTACGGGCTGCCCGTGTCGACGACGCACGTGCTGTCGTCGGGTGTCGCGGGCACGATGGCGGCGAACGGATCCGGGTTGCAGTGGAGCACGGTGCGCAGCCTCGTGCTCGCGTGGGTGCTGACGCTGCCCGCGTCGATCGTACTGGCTGGCGGGCTCTACTGGTTGTTCCGGTCGGTGGCTTGATCGGGGAAGCGGCGCGTGGCCGGTGAAAACCGGTCGCCTGCCGTGGAAGGTTCCGCAGTCGCTTCTCTGCTTCTGTGCTTCTGCGCTTCTCCGCTTCTCCGCTTCTCCGCTTCTCCGCTTCTCCGCTTCTCCGCTTCTCCGCTTCTCCGCTTCTCCGCTTCTCCGCTTCTGCGCTTCTGCGCTTCTGCGCTTCTCCGCTCCGACACATCGCGGCATCCGATGTGTCCGCGCCGCGCTCCCAACTTTCTCTCCTCCCCTCCCTTCCGAATTGAAGCGCAAGATCTGGAGCGCGCCGGCACGCGGACGCCGCTAGACTGGGTTCATCGACTTTCATCGTGGCTTCAACCGTGCACGCGACGCTGGCGAGTATTTCGCGCGACCGTACGGCGCCACACTGCTGACGAACCGAGGGATGCCCGTGAATATCGCCGATCTGCAACCTGCCGTCGAATCGCCGGACATCGCGCAACGCGTCGACGCAATCGACTGGTCGACCGTCGATGTCGAGCTCGATCGCTACGGATGTGCGCGGGTACCAGGCCTGATCTCCACAAGCGAGTGCGATGCGCTCGCCTCGCTCTATGCGCGGGATGCACTCTACCGTTCACGCGTCGTGATGGCACGGCACGGGTTCGGGCGCGGCGAATACAAATACTTCGCGTACCCGCTGCCCGCGGTCGTCGCCGAGTTGCGTGCGACGCTCTATCCGCATCTCGCGCCGATCGCGAATCGCTGGAACCAGGCACTCGGGAGCGACGTCCGCTATCCGAAAGAGCACCGGACCTTTCTCGATCGCTGCCACGCGGCGGGGCAGACACGCCCGACGCCGCTGATCCTGCAATACGGGCCGGACGACTACAACTGTCTCCATCAAGACCTGTATGGCGAGCATGTCTTTCCGCTCCAGGTCGCGATCCTGTTGTCGGCACCCGGGCGGGATTTCACGGGCGGCGAGTTCGTGCTGACGGAACAGCGGCCACGCATGCAGTCACGCGCGGAAGTGGTGCCGCTCATGCAAGGCGACGCGGTGATCTTCGCCGTGCACGGCAGGCCCGTGCAGGGAACGCGCGGCGTCTACCGCGTCAACTTGCGCCATGGTGTGAGCAGAATTCGAAGCGGCCACCGCCACACGGTCGGCATCATCTTCCATGACGCACAGTGACGGCCCGCGGAACGAACATGACGCTGTCGCGCCATTCGGCACGCGGACAGGGTCGTGCAACCGGCACCGCACGTCGGTGCTCGAGGCTCGTTGCACCCTGCCGTCGCCGTACGGTCCGCTCATCGCTCGTGGTAACGGATAACGGGTTGTGCCGCCCGTCGGACCATCGTCGCCTCGACCGATCGATGTTTCAGGTGAGCAACGAAAAGCCGCCGCCCTCACCTGTCGCGACGCCAAGACAACGCGAGATCCGGCCTACCCTCGGGCCACATTTGCCCGCAGGCGGTCGCCAGCATCGGAAGCCAGCCGCGCATAGCCCGGCAGCGTCAGCAGCGCGAGCACGCCCGCCGCAACGAACGCCCAGCGAAAATCGTCGAGTACGTAGTGCATGCCGGCCGCGTCGCCACGTACCAACGCCGCGAGCCGCAGCGACAACGCACCGAATGCGATCCCCATCCCGATCGTCATCTGCTGCGCGGCGCTCCACAGCGTGCTGGCCGCGCTCGTCTGCCGGGCCGGGATATCCGCATACGCCAGCGTCGCGAGCGTCGTGAACTGCATCGACCGCGTGAGCCCGTAGACGAATACGACGAACAGCGTGATCGCCAGCGGCGTCGACGCGGTCAGCCAGCCGCACGCGATCGTGAAGATTCCGACGATCGTCACGTCGACGAGCGCAACGCGCCGGAAACCGAAGCGGTCGAGGATCCACGACGTTCCCGCCTTCATCCCGAGATTGCCGAGCGCGCTCGCGAGCAGCAGCAGGCCGGACTGGAACGGCGACAGCCCGAAGCCGATCTGGAACAGCAGCGGCAGCAGATATGGCACGGCGTTGATCGCCATCCGCGTGATCGAGCCGGTGATCACCGTCACCGAGAACGTCGGCACCTTCAGCGTCGTGAAATCGAGCAGCGGGTGCGCGCAGCGTTGCGCGTGCATCCACGCGGCGATGCCGAACAGCACGCTCGCCCCCACCAGAATGCCCGCGCGCGTGAAGTCGACGTCCTGCTGGCCGGCCGCTTCGGTACCGATCAGCAGACAGGTCAACGCTCCGCCGGCCAGCACGAACCCGACCCAGTCAAGCGGCCGTTGCTCATCGGCCCGCGTATTCCGGACGATCAGCCAGGTACAGACGAGCGCAGCGATGCCGAACGGGACATTCAAAAGGAAGATCCATCGCCATGACGCGTAGGTCGTGATGAAGCCACCGATCGGCGGCCCGACGACCGGCGCGACGATGCCCGGCCACGTAATCGTCGCGATCGCACGCATCAGCCTGGCCTTCTCGGTGCTGCGCACGACGATCATCCGTCCGACCGGCACCATCATCGCCCCGCCGACACCCTGCAGCAGTCGCGCGGCCGTGAACGTCACCACGCCCTCGGACAGCCCGCACAGCACCGACGCACCGGTAAAGACGAAGATGGCCGTGGCGAACACCGTACGCGAGCCATAGCGATCCGCGATCCAGCCGCTGATCGGGATGAACACCGCGAGCGCCAGCATGTAGGCTGTCATCCCGAGGCTCAACGCGTTCGGCCCGACGCCGAACGAGCGCGCCATCTGCGGCAACGCGGTCGCGATCACGGTCGTGTCGAGATACTCCATGAAGAACGTTGCGGCGACGAGGTACGGCAGGAAGTCGGTCGTCCGACCACCTTGGGCAGGGCTGTCAGTCATGAACGGTACAGGAAACGGAATGCGAGGATGCCGAGTTCCGGCAGGTGCAGACGAGGCCGGTAATCGGGACGAGTGGCGATATTACCCTGAAGGATTGATTGTCCGCTCTGTCGGGCATGTCGCGCGAATGGACTTTATGCGCATAGATTTTTATGACGATATTGCGCCGCGTTGGCCGAATGGTGCACACGAGCAGGTCGACGTGACACTTCGAGGGACGGATGGATCAAGCCGGGGGATTCCGCTGCAAAGTGGCATTTCCAGACAATTGTGGACCAACGTCACGCATCGTCGGCCAGTATGACGTCATCGTCACACGCCGCGACATTGACTGGTGCTGACAGACGGCGGATTGGTGTGATCTGGAGAAGGATGTACCGGGTAGATCTCGGTGGGCAAAGTGGTGGGGGGTTCGAGCACCGTGGGTACATGAATTAACGCCATCGGCACCCCAGTTCCAGCCACGTTGCACTTCGCCATTGCGCACGCGTTTCTTTGCCGCAAATGCAAAAACCCCCGCCTTTCGGGCGGGGGTTTCTGGCTTAGGGAGCCTGACGATTACCTACTTTCACACGGGAATCCGCACTATCATCGGCGTAGAGTCGTTTCACGGTCCTGTTCGGGATGGGAAGGGGTGGGACCGACTCGCTATGGTCATCAGGCAAAGAGGGTTGTCACGTTGCTTCGCA
>NZ_QTQM01000039.1:0-76284 GCF_003854225.1 Burkholderia sp. Bp8986
CTTCTTCCCCCGCGCTGCGTTTCCGTTAGCGCGAAAGAGGCGTGATTCTAAGCACCTGCCCTCGTCTGCGCAACCCCTTTGTGAAAATATTTTGAAAAGCCCCGTGCGCTGCCGCGCACGGACTTGGGATGCCACGCTCCGGGGCGCCCCCTTCTTTCGTCCTATATATAGGCGGTCGACGACATCCTCTGTTCCTCCGCGCTCCGTATTGGCGTCGCGCTCTCGTCATCCGGCTGCGGAACAAACGAGGGGGCGCACGCCGTCGAGTATCATGCCGCGATCGAACAACGCACTCACACCGACGATGGACAGCACCACACAATCCGGCGACGCCGATCTCCGCGATGAATACGCCGCGCTGCGCGAGCGCGCCGTCATGCTCGAAGAACAGGTCCCGCCGCTCCTGCAACGCATCTCGGATGTCCTGCCGCGCATCAGCGGCGAGTCCGAACTGGCGGACGAGCATCGTGAACGGCTCGTCGGCGCGCGCAACGCAGCGATGGTCTCGATCGAAAACTATCAACAGGCGATCCCGTTCCTGCAGACCGCCGACTCGATCATCGAGCAGCTCGACAAGACGCCCGAGCGCGACGAGGACTTCGAGTGGCGCGAATCGCTGCTGCAGCGGCTCGACGAACTGATCGACGTCGCGGTCGTGATGATCGACGATGCGCAAGGCTACTTCGAGCAGGCCGATGCCTGCGATCTCTCCAGCGTGCCGAAGTCCATTCTCGAAGACTGAGCATCACGGCCGTGAGGCATACGGTGCGTCGACTGCCTATGTCGATGCGCACGCCACCTGCTCCGCACATGCCGACCGGCTGTCCCTGCTCGACACCGTGACGTCGACAATCCGATGCGCGTCCCGAAAAAGCTCACCCTTGCTGCCAAGGGTTCACGGGTATCAGCGAGCCGCGGCCCGTGACTGGAGCGTATCGAGAACGATCGTCTCGCCGACGACCGGTACACGGATATACCCGCCCTCCGCATCGCCATACGCGTGTGCGCTGCCGTCGATCACGTATTGCGCGGTCAATGCGCACAGCGTGGCCTCGCGCGCGTCGACCGATCGCAGCGTCGACACGTCGATTCCGAGTTGCGCGAGCAATTGCCGCCGCTGGTTGCGTTTCTGCTTCGCCGACGCAATCGCCTTGCCGAGCATCGCGCAGGTAATCGCGTACGGATAAGTCTCGAAGCTCACGCGCCCGCCGGCATACCGTGCGTCGGTCAGCAGCGGATAGGCGCCGGCCAGCGCGCGGTAGACACGCTCCCCCATGAACATCCAGTCGAAAAAGCCCGACGTGCTGGCCACGGCCTGCTCGCGCGACGGCGTCGGGAAACATGAGATCCGTTCACGCGCGAGCGCCTGCTCGGCCGCCCGGCGCCCGCTTCCGGTCCACCACAGGCTCGGCGCGTCGACGCCGACCGCCACCACGTCATGCTCGATACACAGCGAAGGCAGCGCTTCGGGCGCGATCCGCGCCTCGCGCCGGACGATCGTCGAGCCGCGCAGGATCACGAGATCGCACTGCTTCCTGTCGCCGCCCACGTCGACGCCCGCCACCGCAGGCAGTGACCGCTCGGCGGATCGGGATCGGGCCGCCCGCATGGCCGCGCGTCAGTCGGCCGGCCGCGCGTCGTACGCGGCGTCGAAGATCCCTTCCAGGCCCGGATGTACACCGCGCATCCGGTCGACGACCGACTTCGCCCAGTCGAAGTACGCCTGCTTGCGCTCGAGCGGCCAGTCCGCGGGCGGATGCCGGGCGATGTCGCGCAGGTTGCAGATCTTGTCCGCGAGCTTCACGAGCTTCGCGCGGCGGCTGATCGTCGCCGCATGCTCGACCTGCAGGCGCTTGCGCTCGTCCTTCGGCAACGACTTGTCGTCGGTGACCTCCATCACGATGTCCGCGACGTCCTTGCCGAACAGCCGCAGCAGTTCCTGCTCGGTGGTCTCCGTGTCCTCGATCGTGTCGTGCAACACCGCCGCGACGATCACGCGCTCGTCCTCGATGCCGGCTTCGTTGGCCAGCACTGCGGCCAGCGCAATCGGATGATTGATGTATGGCGACGCCTCGTCGTCCTTGCGCCGCTGATTGCGATGCTTGTCCGCCGCGAACGCAATGGCAGCTACCAGCTTGTTCATGTCGATCCCTCGTGTGGCCGGACCCGTGACCGGCAGAACCGGTCGCGTGCGTTTCGGAACCGCACATACTACCTGTACGCGATGACCATTCCCACGTAGCGGGACATCGGGCCGCCCGGCGTCATGCGCCGGCTGCCTCGCGCTGCAGCGCGACCACGTTCACCTGCGCGCCGAACACGTCCCGCACGAGCGGCAGCAGGTGATCGTGGTGCGTCAGGAACAGCACCTGGGTTCGCGTCGACAGATCGCGCAGCGCCTCGAGCCCCGCCTTCGCACGTGCATCGTCGAAGTTGATGAACAGGTCGTCGGCAACGAACGGCAGCCCGGTCCTGCTGGCGAGTTGCAGTTCGAGCGCCGCGATCCGCAGCGCGAGGAACAACTGGTCGCGCGTCCCTTCGCTCAGGCCGGCGACCTCGACCGACGCGCCCTTCGTGCGCCGCGCATACAGCGCGGGCGGCGTCCGTTCGGTGTCGACGGTCAGCCGCGCGAATTCGCCCAGCGTAAGTCCCGCGAAAATCTCGCCCGCCCGGCGCAGCATCGGCCCCTGCTTCTGGTCGCGATAACGATCGGTCGCCCACTTCAGCAAGCGACTCGCGGTCGCCGCTTCCAGATACTGTTCCGCTGCATCGCCCATCGCCGCGAGCGCTTCCTGCCGCTTTGCTTCGGCCACGGCCGCATTCGCCTGGCCGTCGATCGCGCCGAATGCCTGCCGGGCCACCACCTGCTGCTGCGCGAGCGCGTTCAGGCGCGTGCCGACGTCGCCCAGCGACTGCTTCACCGCTTCGAGATGCGCGGGCACGTCGGCGATGTCCTGTTCAGCGACCTCGGCCTCGACGGCCGGCTGGGACAAGCCGTCGCCGTCGCGCACCAGCGCCTCCTTCGCGGCATCGACGGCCTGTCGAAGCTGACGCTGCCGCTCCGATTGCTCGGCCAGTGGCAGCGCCGCGTCGATCGATGCGACGCCGGCCAGTTGCAGCAACGGCTGAATGCGCGCATCCGCGCCTGCCACCGCGGCGGCGGCATCGGCGACCTTGCCGTCGGCCTGCCGCACCGCGTCGTCGGCACGACCGATCGCACGCGCGGTTTCCCGTGCGGCCGCAACACGCATCGTCAACCGGCGCGCAACGTCCAGCCAGTCGCCGCTCGCCAGCCACGCGGGCTCGAGCGCTTCGGCCAGTCGCCGTGCGCCGGCCTCGAGCGCGGCCAGCTCCGCGCGGATCGCGGTCATCCGGTTGCGCGGCGCATCGGCGTCGGCCAGTTCGGCGGTCACCGTATTCGCGAGCGCGAGCGCACCTTCCGCGGCAGCCAGCGTCACCGCATGGGCGGACAGCTTCGCGTCGGCAAGCGCGTCGCGCCATTGCGCGTGCCACGCATCGTAGGCGGTCTGGGCCTGGTCGGCGCGCGAACGAGCCGTCGCGCATCCGCGTTCGGCTTCGCGCGCCCGGTCCTCCAGGCTGTCCTTTTGCGCGAGCGTCTTTTCCGCCGACTGCACGAACGTCCCGGCGATCGCGATGAGTGCCGTCAGGCCGTCGGCGTCGCCGCCGCGCGATACCATGCGCAGCGCCGAACGCAACGCGGCTTCCGCACCGGCCCGCGCATCGCGGATCGTCGCGAATTCGCGGAGCAGGCGGTCGAGCTCGAGCTGCGCGGCAAACACCGTGTCGCGCTTCGCGAGCCAGTCGCCCATCGCCGCCAGCGGCATGCCGGGCACGCCGGCCGTCGTCGCCAGTTCGGCCCACGCGTCGCGATGTGCCGCCAGCTCGCGTTCGCGCTCGTCCACGGTCGCCTGTCGGCGCGTCAACACGACGCGCGCGGATTCGACCTGCTGACGCAGCGATTGCAGTGTCGCCGCCGCTTGCGTGGCGCCGAGCTGCGCATCGACGAGTTCGTCGGCAAGGCGAATTGCATCGTCGACGGCCGGCGCGCCGGTTGCCAGATCCACCGCGCCGCTGCGAACGTCGCCCCAGGCGCCATCGCGGCGAGCGCGCGCCGCCAGCACCTCGGCGGTCGTGACGACCTTGTGGGTCTGAGCGAAATGCTTCTCCTGCAGTTCGAGCCGCTCGTGTTCTTCCTGCGCGCCGTCCCGTGCATCGCGTGCGGCGGCGGCCGCGCTCGCGCGTTCGCTCGCTTCGGTCAGCAGCACACCGAGCCGAGCCGCCGACGGCACGTCGAGCGCACGCAGCGCGTCGACCGGCTTGCGCCACTGGCCGAGCGCATCGAGCGCGTCGGACAACGTCTGCTCGGCGGCCGCGATGTCGCGTTCGAGTGCCTGTTCACGCTGCCCGCTATTGCGAAAGCCCTGCGCATCGGCGAGCGCCGCACGAAGCGCTTCAGGCACATCGACGGTCGACAGGCGCGCCAGTTGTTCCTGTGCCTGCGCGAGTTCCTGCGTGCGCTCGTCGAGCGACTCGCGCGCGCCGGCCAGCGCCTGATGCAGCGCGCCGTGGTCGCGCAGCAGGTTCGCGACCGTCTTCAGCGACAGCGCGGTCGGCAGGGCCGCGCGCAGCGACGTCTCGTCGGTCGGCCAGCCGAGCTGCGCGGCGGCCGAACCCGCGGCGGACAGATGCCGCTCGACGTCCGCGCCGAGCAACAGCAGATCCTGTGCATGATTCATGCATGCGCCGCGCAGCCGGTCGAGCGCTTCGATATCGGCTTCGAGCGCGAGCGCGTCGGCATCCGGATCGATCGCATCACGCGCCTGCCGTTTCGCGAGCAGGTCCGCGCGCCGTTCCTCGAGCACCTTCTGTTCGGCCGCGAGATCGCCTTGCGCTTTCAGCAAGTCGGCATACGCGGTCGGCGGCAGCTCGACGACGGCCCCCAGTTCGGCCAGCGCCACTTCCTTGATCGTCAGTTCCTTCAGGTACGGCGCCAGCCGCCGCACGCGCTCGAGCTTCGAGCGCAACGCTTCGAGGCGACGCTGCTCCGCGCGCGCCTGCTCGATCTCCTGCTCGACCGCGTCGCGCGCCTCCTTGCGATCGACCCAGTCGCGCGTGCGAACCTGGACTGCCTTCAGTTCGCCAACTGCTTCGTTGAACGAAGTCTCGGCCTGCGCGAATGCGCTGCCGCTGCGCCGCGGCGCCCACAGCTCGGCCGCGCGCGCGTCGAGTTCCTCGCGCACGGGGCCGAGCGTGCCGACACCCGCCGCCGATTCGAACAGCACCTGGCCGAGCTTGTCGGACGCGTCGAGAATGCTCCGGCCGCCGTCGACGAGCCGCCCGTGGTCGAGCCCGAACATCTGTTCGAAGAACTCGCGCGTCGCGCCGTCGAGGATGGCGTCGAGATAGTCGTCCGGCAGCTTGTCGTCGGCGGGCGTGCGCAGCGGACTGCGCCCGCGGGCGCGATGAAAGGCGAGCGCGCCGGCGCCGCCCTCCAGCACGCCGCCGAGACGCAGTTCGGGCGTCGCATGCAGGAAGTCGAGCGGCGTCTGCAGTTTCATCCCGAACAGCAGTTCCGACACGGCCGTCCGGATCGTCGACTTGCCGGCCTCGTTCGGCCCCACGATCACGTGGAAATCCTGGCCGGCCGACGGAAAGCGCAGCGTCTCGTCGGTGAACTTGCCGTACTTGATCAGGTCGAGCTGGCTGATGCGCATCGCTTATTCCCCCCTCGCCAGCCGCGCGAGCAACGCGGGACCGACCTGCTCGACCAGCGCCGTGAGTTCGCCGGCGCGCGCCATCGTCAGCAGCGGCACCTCTTCCTTCACGTCGCTGCGCACCTTGCCGACGAACGGCTTCAGGTCGCGTTCGAGCAGCGCGAGAAAATCCGGATCGTGTGCGGCATCGGCCAGGATCTGCTTCAGATCCTCCAGCGCCTCGAGTTGCTCGCTCTCGCCTTGCGGCTGCACGGGCGCGGACGTCGCGAGCCGGACCTTCTCCAGCCACAGCCGTTCGTTGCCGATGATGCCGATCTGGTTCAGCACCTCCGCACGCAATTGCGGCGCACGGCCGAAGAAGAGACCGTGCGCGGGCGTGCGCCCCGTGACCGTCACGCGCACCGCGCGCGGCACGTGGCCATCGACGCTCAACAGCGCCTCCAGCGACTGGCCGATCTTTCTCGACAGGTCGGCGACCGTCAGGCAATCGGACGCGTCGACCGACAACGCCTCCCAGCGCAGCACGTCGAGGTACAGACGCTCGACGTGCGTGCGGCCCTGCTCCACTGTCACGAGTACCGCGCCGCGGCGGCCCGTCTCGCGGATATGGCGCCCCTGCAGGTTGCCGGGAAACACGACGGTCGACGGCCCCGACCACTGCTGGAATTCGTGCACGTGGCCGAGCGCCCAGTAGTCGTAGCCTTTCGCATGCAATTCCGCCAGCGAGCACGGCGCATAGTTCGCATGCGCCGCATAGCCTTCGAGCGCGGTGTGCAGCACGCCGATGTTGTAATGGCCCGGCACGGGATCCGGATAGCCGATCGCGAGATTGTCGACGACGGCCTTGTCCTTGAAGCTCTGCCCGTGCAGCGCCACGTCGAATTCCGGCAGCTTGAAGGTTTCCGGCTTGCGGTGGCCGAACACGGTGACGTTGTCGGGCAAGGTCAGCTTCTTCGTCATCTCGCTTTCGGCATCGTGATTGCCGCCGAGCACGAATGCGCGAATGCCGGCCTTGCGCAGGCGGCCCATTTGCTGGCCGAAGAAAATGCCGGTGTTGTGGTCCTTCCAGTCGCCGTCGTACAGGTCGCCGGCGATCACGAGGAACGCGACTTCCTCTTCGATCGCACGATCCACGAGCTGCCGCAGCGCCTCGCGCGACGCGTTGCGCAACTGCGCGGCCGGCGCATCCGGATACGCGCTCAGGCCGTGCAGCGGGCTGTCAAGGTGAATGTCTGCGGCGTGGATGAACTTCACGAAGATTCCTCTGGTTCATGACGAAAGGGCGATGTCGACCGGCATTGTGCGCCGTCGAACGACGCGCGGCCGCTGGTCGCAGGCCGGACCGCCGCCGGATGCGCCGTCGCAGGTGGCGGCGCTCGTCCGCACCGATCGTGCCGCCCGTCGCCAGCGGGTCGGGATGGTACCTGAAAGCGGGCGCCGCGAATTCGTCCGGCCTCGCGCCCACCGTGCGCACCCCGCACGCGTCACTCGCCGTGCGGCATGGGTGGTGACGCGCAAGCCGCGAGCCGCGGCACGCAGGCAAGCGCGAGAAGACGGAGCGGGATGGTCATGGTCGTGATGCCTCGGAATGTTATCGGACCACGCCGGGCGGGCCGCGGCAGCGCTTTGGAGTCGTCTGTCGTCACGCTGCCGATCGGACATGCTTGCCTGCATCGATCGGTGGCGCGCAAGGGCGACCGGCGACCGGGAGCACCGCTATTTAAGCATGGCGGGCAGGCAATGGGCAGAGGGTGTGCGGCACACCTGTTCCGGGTCGCGGCTCGCGCAAAAAAAAAGACCCGGCCCGCATCGAAGCGGGCCGGGCCTTGGCTGAAAGCGTATCGCTTACAGCGCGCCGCCTTGTGCCGACGCCGAACCCTTCACGCCGACCGATGCGCCGCCCTGCACCGAGTTCGCCGCACCCTCGAGCGCTTCGCCGGCCTTCGCCTTCGCGCCGCCTGCGACATCACCCGCCGTCGACACCGCGCCTTGCGCGTGGCTCTTTGCCGAGGATGCAACATGCTTCACGTGCGACTTCGTCGTGTGCACGGCCGATATCGCGGCATCCTTCGCCGAACCTGCAGCCGAGCCGACCGCCTGCGTCGCACCGCCAACCGCATTGCCCGCTGCCGAGCCGACGCCGCCGACCGTCTTGCCTACGCCGTTCAGCGCACCGCCGACCAGGTTGCCTGCGCCCGAACCCGAGCCCGCGGCATTCGCGCCTGCACCCGCCTGCACGCCCACGCCGCCGCCGAGCAGCGGCGTCTGGACTTGTGCACCGACGCCGGCGGAACCTTCTGCGCCCGTCTGGGCCGTTTGTGCGAAAGCGGCCGATGCGATTGCCGTCAGCGCGGCGCCAAGCAGAATCGTGCGAATCTTGTTCATGGTCATTCTCCCCAAAGACGTTGTTGCTGCGGGCCGCCTTCGTGCGGCTTGTCGCATGCCTCACCGCGACGTGCGGCAGGTGGAGCCAATGTAGCCGCACCCACGCCCGAAACCATCGAATTGCGGGGACTGTTACTTCCGTTGCAAATGCTGACGATTGACTCACACTGTTTGACAATCATCGCGGCAGGCATGTGATTGGCATCGTCCGATCGCATGCATCGGCGCATCCGGTACGCCGCATCGGCTAGCAGGGAAACCGGCCGTTCGTGTAGGTCTCCCAAAGAACGCGTGACGGCCAGCCGTCGGTGCGGCCCGACAGCCGGCTTCGCGCGATCAGCTCGATGTCATCCGACACGCACGCCGCGATGTCGGCATTCCCCGAGGCCCGGAACGCGAGCCTGAACGCCTTTTCCCTCAGGGCATCCACGGCCGGCTTGTCCAGCACGGCGCCCGGATCGCCGTCGATTTCGTCGAATGCCGTCATCCAGCGGGCGTCGAACGGCTCCGCCTCGCGGCTGGCCAGCGCGCGATCGCAATCGACGTCGCCGAGAAAATCGAAAAACCCCGGGCCCGACAGGATGGCGTCCATTTCGAGCAGATGCGCGTTCGTCACGGCGCCCCCTTGCCACGATGCGTGGCCGTTCTGTTCATCGATCGTTGCTGCCGTGTGCCGCCTTCATGTTTCGCATTGGTGACGTGCAGCACCCTGCCCGCCGCGACCGGCAGACCGGAGCCGCAGGCGGGCGCTGATCGGCGCGGTGCCGCGCGACGACGCGCAATCAGCCCTATTCGCTCTTGTTCGACTGGATCAGCCGCAGAATCCGGCTGTCGTACGGCGACTGCATGACTTCGGCGATGCGGATCCCGGATGCGGCAGGGTGCAGCGGATTCAACAGGAAGTTGTGCGCGTGCGGCACGACGACGCTCGGTACGCGCAACAAGGCGCTCGGCTGCGTGTGCAGCCACTCGGTGCCGGCGCTGCGGGTCCAGTCGACGTCCTCTCGCCAGTCGGCCGGCGCATCGCCCTCCGCGATCTCGGCAACATCCACCGATTCAGGCACCTCGACCCGAAGCAGCTGGTAGCCGCTCGGCAATTGCGCAACGGTGGCGATTTCGAAGTGAACGAGCGTCTCGAGCAGCGCGAGCGCCGGATGCTCGGCGAGATAGACGACGGGCTGCCCGGCAAAATGCCAGCGCCCGCCGGCCCGCAATCCGCCGATGCCTTTCAGGTCCGCGTAATTGCTGATGCGCCACAGCGTCGTCAAGCGAAGTACCCCTCGTCGATCTGCGTGAGGGCTTCCTCGACGAGCCGCGCGCCATGCTCGGTACTCGCCATGTCGAGCGACGTGCGTCCGCCGAAGCGCTGGAGCCCGTTGCGCAGCCACGCCATCGCCTTGTCCGGGTCGCCGAACGTGGCCGTCGCCTGCGCGACGATGCGCGCCAGCCGGATCGCCTTGTCGGACTCCTCCTGCGACAGCCGTTCGTGCGCCTGGCGGCGATGGCTCAGCGTGCGCCGCGGGATGATGAAGGCGAGTTCGTCCGACTTCAGGCCGCGCTCCGACAGCCGGTCGATCACCGCGACGTCGACACGCGCGCTCGCCAACTCCGCGAGATCGGCGCCCGAGCGCACGCGAATCGCGAGCAGTTGCTCGAGGATCGTGAACTCTGCCTGGCGCGGGTGCGCGACGCCCGAAGGGTGAAACGCGATCGTACTCATGAGTCTTCTCCGGCAATTTGCCCAACCATTATAGGCGTTTTGCCGAAGACAGGCGGATTCGGTCGTCAGGCGGTCGACGACCGGTCGACGGCGGGCAATTGCGGGTGTCGGCGAAACGGGGCTTCCCGCTCGCCGCCCCGGCACGCGCGGCCGGAGATGCGCGTCTGGAGCGGGATCGTGAAATTCACGTATATGAAGTCGCTGACTGACGTCATGAAGTTGTCACGTAACAACTTTTCTAATGAATATTCCATCGACGAAACGGCGCCCACCCCGTCTAGGCACCGAATGCGACATGCGTCGCACCGGTTGCCTTCCCCGCCCCGCCCGCCACCGACACCGATCAACCGGCCCACGCCGACGCTCGGATCACGCTGCAGAAATTGCCTGCATGGAAATGCGGATCCTTGTCGGCCAGCACATCGGCCAGCACATCGGCCTTCACGTTGCCGAACGTCGTGTCCGGCTTGTGCCGGATACCGTCGTAGAACGCCTGGATGATGTCTTCCTTGAAGCGCGGCGTCCTCGGATGCGCGCGGACGACGGCTTCTCGCTCGACGTCGCTGTACTCCGGATACGTGAGGCCCAGCACATCCATCTCGACACCGGCGGTGACGAGCGCGACGACCGGATGCATGTGCTGCGGAATGCCGGGGGTGGTGTGCAGTGCGATCGCGGTCCACACGAGGTCGATGTCCTGCTGCGAAATGCCCCTGCTCTTCAGGAAATCGCGGGCGGCATTGGCGCCGTCCACTTCGAATCGCTCACATGCGCTGCTGTGTCGATGCGTGAGCCCCATGTCATGGAACATGCAGCCGCAATAGAGCAGTTCGGGATCGTAGCTCAGCCCGCGGCGCTGGCCCGCGAGCGCACCGAAGTAGTACACGCGGCTGGAGTGATGAAACAGCAGCTCGGACTCGGTATCCCGTACGAGTTCGGTGATCTCGCGCGCGAGTTGGCTATCGGGAAGGGTGATGCCGGCGACGTTCACAGTCATGATCGACCTCCTTGGAAGACAGCATTCATTCTGCGGAGACCGTCGTTTGGCATCATTCGGCGTATTACGCCAAATCCTGCCATTTTGCTCGATCGACGGCCACCACTGCCGGAACCATCGAATCGCACCCGCGTAATGCGCCGATGCCCCGCCCGTCGCATCGCACCGCGCGTCTATACTGCTACGCGTCACATTCGACACATCACGCAACCGAACATGCCGAAGGTCGTGGGTATTTTCGCGGTACCGGGCGTACAACTGCTCGACGTCTCCGCGCCGCTCGACGTATTCGCACAGGCAAACGCCGAAAGCGGCAAACCGTTCTATACGCTGCGGATCGTCGCGAGCGAGTCCGGCCCGATCCGCACGTCATCGGGCGCGCAATTGCTGGCCGACTGGATCGCTCCCGACATTCCCGATCGCATCGATACGCTGCTCGTTGCCGGTGCACCGGGTGCCGGCCGGATCGCGCTGCGCACCGACGTGCTCGCGTGGCTTCGATCGGCCGCCGTGCAAAGCAAACGGTATGGCTCGATCTGCACCGGCGCATTCATCCTCGCGGCGACCGGCCTGCTGAAAGGACGACGCCTGACGACGCACTGGGCCGCGGCCGATGCGCTCGCCGCCGCCTATCCGTCGCTCACCGTCGAAGCGGACGCGCTGTACGTACGCGACGGCAAGCTGCGCACCGGTGCCGGTGTCACGGCCGGCCTCGATCTCGCGCTTGCGCTGGTCGAGGAGGATCTCGGCCGGGAAATCGCGCGGCGCGTCGCCGCGCAACTCGTCATGTTCTTCAAGCGCCCGGGCGGGCAGCTCCAGTTCAGCCGCAGCGGCGCGGCGCGCCCGGCGGGGCGTTCGGTGCTGCAGGAAGTCCAGCGCTGGATCGCCAGTCATCCGGAACTCGAGCACTCGGTGGCGGAACTCGCGAAGCATGCGGGCATGAGCCCGCGCCACTTCGCACGGCTCTTTCGCGCGGAGGTCGGCATGACGCTGGCCGCGTGGGTCGAAGCGACCCGCGTCGCGGCGGCTCGCCAGTTGCTCGAAAACGGACATGACACGCCGAAGCAGGTCGCCGCGAAATGCGGCTTCGCGAATGTCGATACGCTCAGACGGTCGTTCGCGCGGCATGTCGGGATCACGCCTGCCGAATACCGGAAACGGCAGGCGATCGTCGACGCGTGATGCGGTACGCGCGACGAGACGGCACGGGCATTCCCGTCGATGCGTGCAGAAAGGCTCGGCTCGATTTCAACGCGATGGGGCGCGCGGATTTCCGTGCCCACCATCAATACTTCGTTATCCGATTCAATTGAGCTTTCTATCGGCCAAGCTCGGGGCCAAGGTCGGCGTTCGGTCGCCATACGCTCCTGTCCTGTAGTGCGCCGGCCCGTCGTTCTTGCGTCGACATGCCATGCTCGACTCACCGCCGCCGCGACGATCATGCCGCACCGCAACCCGTGACCGCCATCAGGCACGCCAACAATCGTCCGACAAAACCCGTTTTTTCCCGCGAATCGTTTACCCAGTTGCAATAATTATTCGCTGGAACGCCTATTTCCGACCGGTATCGCGATCGCTACGATGCAAATCAACCGCTCAACGCAACCAAGCGAAGCGCGAAATCTACGAAAACCGGAGGTCATCATGAAGTCGTTCATCTACGCAGTCGCCGCTGCCAGCGCCCTGTCCGCATCGTTTGGCGCATTCGCTCAGTCGAACCCGTCGGACCAACTGACGCGTGCCCAGGTCCGCGCAGAGCTCGTCCAGCTCGAACAGGCCGGGTACAAGCCGGAAGTCTCCGATGTCCACTACCCGAATGCGCTGCAGACCGCGCAGGCGCGCGTGACGAACGGCGACGCGACGGGTTACGGCGCACAGGCCGCCGCCGGCGTGCGTGCCGGCCGCGCGATCGCGGTCAAGCAGAGCGCACGCGACTCGGTCTATTTCGGTCAGTAAGACTGCCGCACGCGACGCATTCCGCGATACGCCCGTTGCCGACGCAACACCCCGCTCCCGTCCATCGGGGCGGGGTGTTGTGTTTTCGGCGCACGCGACATGCGCGCCGCACGACGCCCGATCGACGCGCGCGCGCGAATCGGCCGCCGCATCGCGCCGTTCACGCAGACCGCCGGCGTTTGCGCATAGAATGGCCGCGTGGTCGGCGCCGGCCGAAGCGAACGCGAGCGAGACCTCGACTCACCGGGCATACCGCACTCGCTGGCCGACCCGATGCTGCACTGATCGCATTTTTCGAAAAGGAGCGGTTTCATGTCTCAAACATCCGGTTCCATGATCACGTTTCGCCGTCCGGACGGCCAGGAACTGCAGGGCTACCTCGCCACGCCGGAAAAGACCGAAGGCGCACCCGCGGTCGTCGTCATCCAGGAGTGGTGGGGCCTGAATGACCAGATCCGCGGCGTCGCCGATCGCCTCGCGCGCTGCGGCTACTTCGCGCTCGTGCCCGACCTGTATCGCGGCAAGTCGACGGTCGAGGAGGAAGAAGCGCACCACCTGATGACGGGCCTCGATTTCGGCGACGCCGCGTCGCAGGACATTCCCGGCGCGGTGCAATACCTGAAGACGCACGCGTCGCGCGTGGCGGTCACCGGCTTCTGCATGGGTGGCGCGCTCACGCTGCTGTCGCTGCAGTTCGCGGAGGCGGACGCCGGCGTCACGTGGTACGGCTTCCCTCCGCTCGACTACCTCGACCCGTCGAAGATCAAGGTGCCGCTGATGGGTCACTGGAGTACGCAGGATGCGTTCTTCGCGATCGACCAGGTCGATGCGCTGGAGAAGAAGCTGACCGACGCAAAGGTCGACGTCGAATTCCACCGCTATCTCGCGCATCACGCGTTCGCGAACGAAACGGCCGTCGGCCCCGGCCGCATCGACGGCACGCAGTTCGATCCGGTGTGGTCGCAGATCGCGTGGGATCGCACGCTCACGTTCTTCGGGCGCACGCTCTGGGACAAGCAGCAGTAATACCGCAGCAGGCATCCGCCACTGCCGTGCAGCGATGCACGTCAAGCAAAACGCCACGGACTTGCATCCGTGGCGTTGTCGTATGCGGCAAGGATTGCGTTACGCGAGCGGCGGTGGCGCCTGCCGCGAACACCAGACCGGCCTCGATTAGCTGGCGACGGGGTGCGGATAGTCCGTCAGCCATGGAAGCCCGTGCTCGACGGGGCGGAAACGGAGGGGCAGGTTGCGCGTGGCCGGTGCGCGACACGCAAACGGTCGCGTGAACGCGCGGGCACGCGTCGCATCGATGCCAGGCGGTCGACACTTCACACCGAACCGACGATCTCCGATATCGAAAGCAGGTTTTCCATAACGGCGCGCATCGAGCGATGCAGCCGGTCGGTGAAGTCGTGCCGCGTCTTTTCACCATCAATTTAGGTATGCAAAATATCTTGCGCAGCTGAACCTGGATTCAAGGACGATGCGTGTGCCGCATCATGCGATCCGGCACACGTCGTCCACCTTCGCTCAGGACTCGCAGGAACCGCGCAGCGCAGCCTCGTCGGCGGACAGCATTTCAGGCACGCATTCACGCAGGAAATCGACGAAGGTACGGATCTTCGCGTCGAGGTACTGGCGCGACGCGTACAGCGCGTAGACCGTCAGTTTCTGCAGTCGGTACTCGGGTAACACGCGAACCAGCGCACCGCTCGCCAGTGCGGGCACCGCGGTCGACATCGGCAATGAGCCGATGCCGAGGCCGGCGCGCAACGCGGCGCCGAGCGCGTCGGCGATGTTGACCTGGAAATCCGCCAGCGGCAATTCGAACGTCTCGCGACCGTCGGGGCCGTCGAGATGCCAGCGGTCGCGCGGAAAGATCGGCGTGACGATCTGCAGGCACGCATGCGCTTCGAGATCGCGCACGGTGCGCGGCGTCCCGCGTTCCTTCAGGTACGCCGGCGACGCGCACAGCACGCTGTGCACATCGCCAAGCCGCTGCGACACCAGCCCCGAGTCGGGCAACTCCGTCGCGCTCAGTTGCAGCGACACGTCGTAGCCTTCGTCGATGATGTCGGGCACGTGCTGCGACAGCGTGAGCTCGACGGCCACCGACGGATAGCGCTGCCGGTATCGCACCACTGCGGGCACCAGGTAGGCCTGGCCGAAACTGGTCGTCGCGTGCACATGCAGGCGCCCCGACGGCTTCGCCTGCGCATCGGCCGCCTCGGCTTCCGCTTCGTCGATATAGCCGAGGATGCGCTGGCATCGGTCGAGATAGCGCTGTCCGGCATCGGTCAACGCGATGCGGCGCGTGCTCCGGTTGAGCAGACGGGTGCGCAGGTGCGTTTCGAGTTGCGCGACCGAACGCGATGCGTAGGCGGTGGTGATGTCCAGGCGCTGGGCCGCGCTCGTGAAGCTGCCCTCCTCCGCCACCCGGACGAAAATGCGCATCATCTGTAACGTGTCCATCGACATGTCCCCGGGATTGAAATCGCTTCGCAGCGGCGCCCGCCCCGGCACGGGCCGGTCTGGCGCGAATCGTGCGGAACAGTACCGCAGCGATGCAGGCGTGTCCAGTTTGCCGTGCGCCGCGGCGGCAGGCCGTCGTTCACGCGACAACCCATGCCGCAGGACGACCGGCGCCGGATCGATGCAGGCCGCATGGCGGCGGCCTGCCGGGCACGCATTGCGCGTGCCGCGTCGCGCTCAGGCCGGGTCGAAAGGATTGCTCAGCACGATCGTGTCGTCGCGCTCGGCGCCCGTCGTGATCATCGATACGGGCGCGCCCGCGACCGCCTCGACGCGTGCGATGAAATCCTGTGCGGCACGCGGCAGCGCCGCACGCTCGCGCACGCCCTTCACGGTCCCGTCCCACCCGGCGAACGTTTCATAGACGGGCGTTGCGCGTGCCTGCGCATCGAGGCTCGCGGGCAGATGGTCGACGCGTGCGCCGTCGAGTTCGTAGCCGACACACAGCTCGATCGACGCAAAGCCGTCGAGCACGTCGAGCTTGGTGAGCGCGAGCGAATCGATACCCGAGATCCGCACGGCCTGCCGCAACTGCGCGGCATCGAGCCATCCGCAGCGGCGCGGCCGGCCCGTGTTGACGCCGAATTCCTGTCCGCGTGCGCGCAGCGTTTCGCCGGTGGCGTCGTTCAGTTCAGTGAGGAAAGGGCCGCCGCCGACGCGCGTCGCGTACGCCTTGGTCACGCCCAGCACGTGACCGAGTTTCGACGCGCCGAGGCCGGTGCCGGCCGCCGCGGCCGATGCAACGGTGCCCGACGACGTCACGAACGGATACGTGCCCCAGTCGATGTCGAGCATCACGGCCTGCGAGCCCTCGAACAGGATGCGCTCGCCGCGGTCGTTCGCGTCGTTGAGATCGGCCCACACGGGACGCACGAACGGCAGGATCTTCGGTGCGATGTCGACCAGCATTGCCAGCATCGCGTCGCGCGAGCACGGCTCAAGCCCCAGGCCGCGGAACCATGCATTGTGGTGATCGACCAGCACGTCGAGCTTGCCGGCAAGCCGGTCCGGCTCCGCCAGATCGGCAACCCGCAGCCCGCGGCGCCCCACCTTGTCCTCGTAGGCCGGCCCGATCCCGCGCAGCGTGGTGCCGATGGGCTCGCGACGCAGACGCTCCTGCGCCTGGTCGATCGCACGGTGAATCGGCAGGACCAGCGTGGCGTTCTCCGCGATCGACAGATTGTCCGGCGTCACCGACAGCCCGAGCTCGGCCATCCGCCCGATCTCGGCCAGCAGCGCCTCCGGATCGAGCGCCACGCCGTTGCCGATCACGCCGCGCTTGCCGCGCACGATGCCGCTCGGCAACAGCGCGAGCTTGTACGTCTTGTCGCCGACGACCAGCGTATGGCCCGCGTTGTGGCCGCCGTTGTAGCGTGCGACGAGATCGGCCTGCGCCGCCAGCCAGTCCACGACGCGCCCCTTGCCTTCGTCACCCCATTGGGCGCCCACCACCACCACGTTCGGCATGCTCCACACTCCATGTGAGAAATTCAGACACATATTCCGGCCGCATCGACCGTTTGTGTGCCATATTGGCGAAGCATGATCGCCCGATCAAACGATTAAATCTGAGCATTCGTGTGAGTAAAAATCACGCGAAACGATGAATGGCCCGACGACTTCCTCCGTTGAATTCGCTGCGCGCGTTCGAAGCCGCGGCCCGGCACGGCAGTTTCACGCTCGCCGCCGACGAGCTGTGCGTGACGCATGGCGCGATCAGCCGGCATGTCCAGCAACTGGAGGCGTGGCTTGGCCGGCCGCTGTTCGAGCGGCACAACCGGCGGGTCGACCTGACTGATGCCGGTCGCGCGTACCTCGCCGAGGTCGGTGCATCGTTCGACCGGATTGCGCTGGCCACCGCGCAGCATTTCGGCCAGGGGCAGCAGCGCGTGCTGCGCGTCAGCGCGCCCGCGACGTTTTCGCTGCGCTGGCTCGTGCCGAAGCTGTCGTCGTTCCAGGTCGCCCATCCGGCCGTCGAAGTGCGGCTGTCGACATCGAACGAGCCGATCGAGAAGTTGCGCGACAAGGTCGACCTGATCGTCCGCGGCGGCCCGCAGGCAATCGACGGCTATGTCGCCGAGGAATTCCTGTCCGAAGTCAGGCTACCCGTATGCGCGCCGAAGCTGCTCGAGGGCAGGCCGTTGCGTACGCCGGCCGATCTCGCGGGCTTCACGCTGCTGCATGCGGCGACCTATCCCGGCATGTGGCCCGAGTGGCTCGCGGCAGCGGGGCACGCGAATCTGGTGCCGCGGCATTCGCTCACGCTCGAGCATTTCTATCTGACACTGCAAGGCGCGCTCGACGGTCTCGGCGTCGCGATGGGGCCGATCGCGCTCGTCGCGGACGACATCGCCGAAGGCCGGCTGGTGCAGCCGTTCAGCGAACCGGCACTCCCGCCGTGGCGCTACTTCACTTATGTGGCGGCTGCGCGCGCGGAGGACGAAGCCGTGCGGGCATTCAAGGACTGGCTGAAAGTGACGGGGAATGCGGCGGCAGCGAACGCGCGGCGCTGACCAGGTCCTGACGGCGACGATCGCTCGGTCGGTGTGGGTTTCGGGCGCCGTTGCGACGCCGCGTATTGCTCATGCTTGAACGTCTTTCGCCTCGCCCTTCATCCAAGGTTTTTTTCATTCAGTAGGATTACTACTAGTCTGAACAGGACGGACAGAGCAGGAAGAGTCAACGCATCGAGATGGTTTCCATTTCATCTAAAAACAAAGGACATCGAATCATTTGATGCGGATGTGATACCCGCATGGGTGCCCCGGACACGCATCGCGTTTCCGCAGCACAAACGACAAACCCCGGCTCGAGCCGGGGCTTTTCTCGCGAGGGACGCTTATTGGCTGGCGCCCGCGGCTTCGCCCGCCTTCTTCTCAGCGTTCTGCAGATTCTGCGGGTAGTTCGGATCGTTGGCCGCCGGCTTGTAACCCGCGTCTTCGAGCTTCTTCAGTTCGGCGTTGTTCTTCGCGCGCGCTGCCTTGTGTTCGGCTTTGCGTTTTGCCCGTGCTGCCTTGCGTGCTTCACGCTTCGCAGCTTTCGCATCCGAAGCGGCGGATGCGGCCGGTGCGCTGGCGTCGGTCTGCGCGAACACCGGAGCAGCCGAGCCGAAGAGGAACGCCGCTGCCGTAGCAGCCAGCGTCAGTTTTTTGATCTGGATTCGCATCGCTGAACTCTCTTTTCTGATTGGTCACGGAGTGAAAGTACATCGAGATACCGCCCCTGCCCCTGGCCGGTCTTCATCTCGCGATCAGGGCCTTTGCATCATAACCGCGTTGCAAAAAATGTGGCGCTATCGTGCGCACATTCTTGGGGATATACGTATGGGAAACGTCGCATCGTCACGTCTCCCGCGTGTCCGCCGGACCCTCGTTTCGCAGGGACACGGCAATACATCACGCGACGCGTGCGACCGCCGCAAACATGTGACGAAGCGGATTGTTCCGTCGATACGATGCAGGTTGCCGATGAGGATGAGATCCGCTTCGGCGCACCGCGCCCGCGTACGACGCCGACTGTTTCATCCGTGGAATTTGCTGCTCCCGCAACGCGATCGTTGCCTCATGAGCGGAACATGCGACGAAATCGCGGACCTGTGCGCCATGTTGCGATTTGCGGCCGCGCCAACGACGGCTCCTCCCATAAATGACCACGATTGATTCCGTGCCGAGTCCGCCCCGTTCCACTACACGTCGGCCCGATACTATGCGAACGATCGGGTAACCGGTGGCCGCTTGCATGGTTACCTGTTCGGAGCGATTCGTCGCCACTTCTGGGAGATGACATCTGCCGCACAAGGTGAGCGCTTCGATCGGCATTCGTTCACGATCGCGCATCTGCATCGTACGATGCAGTCGCATGAGCGCCTGCGCTGCGCGCGTCATCGTATCTGCGTCACGAAGCGTTTTGCGCCTGTGCGACAAGCACGCCGGCGCGTCTGGCGCTGCGCGCATACACCACAGCTTTTCCATCGGGTGCTCGTATCTCGTGCGGACGCGTCGCACGGACGCTCCATCAACCTGCGAGGAGCTAGTCGGTGAGCCTTTACAAGATCCGACAACTTCCGACGGTGAGCATTTTCGGGATTCGAGTATGTTTCCAGCGAGCGTGAGCCTGGTTGACTCGCCTCACGTTCGGAACCATGCCGGGATCGCCGTGACCGAAGCGCGTTTGATCGTCGTGTCGACCGGCACAGGGATGCAATTCTTGTCCGGTCTGTCGAGATCCCGTACCGATTCCGATACAGGCCCAAAGGTAGAAAACTATGAGGCCAAATGAACGGAGCAAGGGCCCGGGGTTTCGTCCGCGCACTGGTTACTGACTGAAAAGTGTCGGACGAGCCGGCGCGCGATAGCCGGAGACTTATCCACGGAAGCGCGGGCACAGACGCAAAAATAACCGCTTGCGGATGAATTCCGGTCATTTCTCACTGCCCTGAAGCCTACCCGCAGTATTCCTGTGCGGGTGCGATGGCCGTTTTCTACGGGTAATCCCGGACGGAGAAACCTCCCGCTGTGGGCATTTTCCGATCCCATAGATGGGAACCTATGTCCCGAAAACGCGGATTCCATCCCATAAGTTTCTACGTTTGAGCGCTTGTTAGTAGGTACTCACCCTCTTGCGAAGCCTTGTCAGGCCTGGGAGGCTCGCAGAATGAGGTCACATATCGGGGGATCCACAGGCTGGAGACCCGGATTGCTGTGCCCGTCGAGCCCGCTGGAGTCCCTTTGGTAGCGGTTTATGGGGGTTGTTTTTCTGCACAGGCACACGTGTGTTTACATCTTTGGTAAACAACGTTTACTTCTTTAACTACTTTTAGACGGCTCACAGCCTTGTCTGGCAAGGGTTTGACAGGTGTTCGGTACCCATTTATGGGAGCACAGGCGGAAGAGTATGGGGTTTCAGGTCTGTGGATTTGGGGAATCGGGTACCGCGTTGTGGGAAATGGGGGTTGTGGATATGGGGCACGCGTAGCCTGTTATGGGAATTCGGACCAAAAACACTTCAGGTAGCCCTCTATGGGGGAATCCATTGGTAGCCATTTATGGTGCGTTCCAGCTGATCGGTTGGTGCCGCCGGGCACAGCATTTTATGTGGGGTAGCCGGTTATGGGGCGGACTTCAGGTAGTCGTTTATGGGTGCCTGTATTGATCGCGTGATCTCGTTTGGCTCGTCCCTATAGTTGTGGCGTCCCATAAACAGGATCAGGCCGGTAGAAAGGTTACCTTCTGTGGGGGAATCTGAAGGTAGTCATCCATGGGGAGCATTTTCGCCTGTCGGACACCGTTGAACACAAAACGCCACGCCGGTGGATTTCGACAGGTACCCATTCATGGGGCGTGTCGAAGGTAGCGCGTTATGGGAGGAACGCAGATCGTGTTGCATGGCACCACGAATCGGGTTCGCCAATCCAGTTCGAGTCGATTGTTTCCCATGAATGGGTACCTTTGATAGGGCAAGTCCCATGCCGGATCCTGGCGACAAACCACACAGGTAGAAGGTTTTGGGAGCTGTTTTTGACCCAAAGGTATATGGATATGGGGCTCCGAACAAATAGGAAAACCTAGTTTTTTCCTTTTGTGACAGGAACTTAGCATCGGTAGTGAAAGTGATACCGTAGAAAGAGACGTTGCTCGGTGGCTGGAAAAGGTATAAAGTCCGCCATCAACACGGTCACCTTCTCCGGACATCACGATGCCGCGCAAGCCCGCAATCAAAGGCTCCGACAAGCAGGTTTCGCTATTTCAGACGCCCGAGCCTCCCGATCTGCTGCGCAAGGCGGTCCAGGCCATTCATATCGCTCCGAAGTCCGGAAAGATTGGGCTGCAGCAGCGCAAGATGTTCAGCTCGTTGATCAAGAATGCCCTTCGTCAGGAAGCGTTCGAGCCCGGCCGGACGAGCTTCTCGATCTCGATCGCCGCGCTCTCGCACGAAAGCGGGTTGAACAGCAACAACACGAAGTACGTGAAGGACACGGTCAACTCGCTGATCAGTACCGTCGTCAACTGGGACTACCTTGCGGCCGACCGCTCGACGGTGTGGAAGGCGTCGGGCCTGCTTGCCGGCGCCGAACTCGAGCAATCGGTGCTGAAGTACAGCTTCTCCGACCAGATTCGCAGCGAGCTGCTCAATCCGGAGATCTACGCGCTCATCGATATGCGGATCGCGCGCGAGTTTCGGCGCTCGCACTCGCTTGCGCTGTGGGAAAACACGGTGCGCTACGAGGGGATCGGCATCACGGCGAAGATTCCGCTGCCAAAATTCCGCGATCTCATCCTCGGTCAGGACAAGGCATCGCAATCGTACAAGGAGTACAAGCTCTTCAAGAGCAAGGTCCTGGTGCCGTGCATTCAGGAGGTGAACGAAGTTTCCGACCATACGCTCGAGCTGATCGAACACAAGTCAGGTCGCAGCGTGGAGGCCGTCCAGTTCAAGGTGACGCGCAAGCAGAGCGCGGATATGGTCGAGGAAGGCGACGTCAAGAACGAAGCACTCGTCGACGAAGTCGCCAAGTTCGGCATCCCGCGTTCGGAAGCGCGCCGGCTGATCACGCAGTACGGTGTGCAGCGCATCAAGGCGGCAATCGCCTATACGCTCAATCGGACTACGAAGAAGAATGCCGCCCCTGTCGACAACGTGGCCGCGTATTTCCGCAAGGCGCTGACACACGGCTATACGCTGGCCGACGGTCAGGGGACCGAAACGGCCGCGCCGGCAAAGGAATCCGCGCAGAGCAAGCAGGAACAGATTCGCGACAAATACCTGGCGGCGAAGGTCGACGAAGCCGGTGCGTATTTCCGCGAACTGGAGATCGACGACCAGACCAAGCTGATCGAGCGCTACAACGAGACGGTGGCCGGTTCGAGGGATCTCACGCTGTCGCCGAAGAAGAAGGCGAGCAAGCTGGCGCAAACCAGTTTCTTCCGTTGGCTGGCGATCGACACCTGGGGCGAACCGACCTCGGACGACTTGCTGGAATTCCTGCTGAAAAGCAGCCTCGCGACCAACTGATCAAGGCCTCGCAGCCTGGCATGCGCCGCGCGCCGGACTTCATCCGGTTGCGCGGTGCCGTGCAGGCGCGGGGCCTTTGTCTTGGCGCGGCTACTTTTGCGCGGCGTCTGCCAGTTCGGCGACGTACGCATCGATTACGGTCTTGAGGCGGTCGGCGAGTGCTTCCTGGTGAGACGCATCGACTCCCTTCAGTTGCAGATCCAGACGCCCGTCCGGATAGGTCTTCAGCTGACCGATCGCGCGTGATTCGAGCGCGAAATCGTGACGGACGCTGTAGCGCGTGCGCCCCGCCTTCTTGTTGCCGTCGCTCTGCGCGCGCAGGAAATTCTCGAGGTCGCGCACCGACTTTTTCCGGTCGATCACCGCGGTGAGCAGCCGGTCGGCAGCCGGTTCGCCCAGGCGCTCGAAAATCAGCTTCAGGAAGTACGCCGCCTGCAGGCCGACCACATCGTTCGCGCTGGCCATCCGTTCGAGCAGCGTGTTGGGCAGAGCGTTCAGCGACAGCGTCTTGCTGATCGATGCCTTGTCCTTGCCGATCTTTTCCGCGAGCGTGTTCTGGTCGGGGAAGACCTTTTCGTCGAGAAGACGCTTCCACGCGACCGCATCGTCGAAGATCGTCTGGCGCTCGTGGTCGTGGTTGGCGCGATACGCGATCGTATAGAGTTGCTCGGGCGTGTGGTCCGTGCGAAACGTCGCGTTGATCGTCTCGTCGCCGTTGATGCTCGTCGCGCGCAGGCGGCGTTGCCCGTCGATCACGACGAGCTTGCCGGGAAACTCCGGGAGCCGCGTGACCTTGATCGGCTCGATCTGCCCTTCCCGCTTCAATGTCAGTGCGAGCTCGTGCAGGCTCGATTCCGAATAGAACACGCGCGGGTTGAACGGGTTCGGGATGCAGTCCTTGACCGCGACTTTCTGCGGCGCGCCGAGGTCGATCGCGTCGGCGGACGTGGTCGAGGCGGGGGCGACGGGGGAAGCGGCTTCGGTGGCGGGATTCGACGCGGCCACCGGCTCCGGCAGGCGCGTTTCGAGCGCCGCGTTTTCCTGCGCGAGCCCGCGCAGCAGCCCGGCCGCGAGGTGCAGGTTGCCGGTCGGCTTCTTCTCTTTTGAGGTGTCCTTAGCCATGAGCGGCTCCGGTAGCGCGCGTCGACGCGATGTATTGGGCCATTTCGGTGACCAGCCGCTCGATTTCCGCGCGGGCTTCCTTCAGCCCCTTCAGGTATCGATTGTGATGATGGATCGTGGTGCCGAGGGCGAACGTCTGCCGGTAGACCTCTCGCTGCGCGATCTGGCTGTCGAGCAGATGCTCCCCTATTTCTTCAGCCTTTAGAATTTTTAAAATTTCTTCACGCATTTTAGTTTTTCCATTGACGCTATTCAGCATCAGCGCGGAAGACAAATTCGGGTTCCGAACGGCACGCATCGACTCGATCATCCGAATCATCGCGACGGTGCTGTACAGGTCGGCGGGCGACGGGGACAGCGGGACGAGGCAGAAATCGGCGACTTCCAGCACGGACGCGATGCGCGGGTCTTCGAGGTTGCCCGGGCAATCGACGACGATCACATCGAAATTTGCATCCTGCTTCTTGATCTCGCCGCCGATGCCGCGACCGGCGGGGGCCAAAGACAGAACCGTCATCGGGAGCGTATTTTCCCCGCTTGTGACCCATCTGACTGACGTGCCTTGAGGGTCGGCATCGATCAAGGCGACTTTGTTGCCGCCAGCCTCGAAGGCCGCCGCGATATTGACGGAGATGGTCGTCTTTCCAGTACCACCTTTTTGATTACTAACGGCGATCTTGAAAGCCATTAAATTCCTCCAAGGAGTTTTGCGTAATATATGCAGTTGTTGTTGAAAAGTCCAGAAAAGTGTTAGATAAACAGAGAAATTTTCTGATCAATGTGGTTGTCACGTGACAAGCAGGCCAAATGGCTAGCAGATTATTTCTTGAGTTCAAATCGACTGAAAAATAAAAACGGACAACACGTCATTTGAGATAGTAAGTGCCGATGGAGTGGTGGGGAATTCAGCGGCGGAAGCGACAAGAATCGCGGTGCGGTTTCTAAGGGTGATTTTGTTGTCGACCTGAAAATGCGGGACAGGTTTTCCAACTACTTGAGAACTTGAACAGCGTCGGGATCTGCAGTTGTCACGTGACAAGTCGATGCGGATGACTAAGATCGCAAATGCCCGCCGACGGGGAGTATGCAGATTCGACGCGCGGTGGACTCGTGGGGATTCTTTCTTCCTCTTTCGTCATTGCCGCTGTTGCACTCAGATATGCTGGTGCTGGTGCTGGTGCTGGTGCTGGTGCTGGTGCTGGTGCTGGTGCTGCGACTGCGACTGCGACTGCGACTGCGACTGCGACTGCGACGGACGTGGTTGTTACGTGACAACCCGCCTCAGTTGTGATTCCGGGTGGGTTCGCTTGCCTCAATGCACTTACTAGAGAACTTGCTAGCGTGAAGAAATCCGTGCGATATGTGAAGTGACGTGGTCGATCGGACTAGGTCATGGATGGGGGAGCCGTTCGAGTCGCATGGTTGTCACGTGACAACCGCTGAGGTCTCGTGTCGGAATGACCTGCTTCATACCGATGCGGCGTCTTCATTGGGGAGCCAAATTAGCGAGTTGGAACGTGCGAGTGATATGTGCGAGCGAGCGGTACTGGCCGGGCGGCTCGGCCATCCTCTAGCATTCTTGTACTGTGCGGGCTCTCGATCTCCCCACGGCATGTCAGATGGGAACTTTGGCGGCCATGATATGGCCCCAATAAATTGACCCCTGTCTGCGCTCCCCTTGCCACGACGACGTGGCAAGGGGAGGGTTGATATTCGGAGCTTTGTTGCGTTGACGAGTGCTTCAATGGTGGCGGGTATCGACGTCGTTTCACGTATCCTGATCGCGCGACGGCTTTTGGGGCGAATTCATGCATGTCGACGAGGCGAGATGACGCGAATCGACAGGGTCGTGAAACATTTCTCTAAAACGGTTCGTCTCCGTAAACCCTTGTCTAGCAATCAGTTGCGCCACTTTCTTCATGTTGTTTCACGCGAACTGAACGTGATTGATGGGTAAAATGGGGGCGCATGGATCTCGAGCGTCCTATTGGGTTCAAGCGATGAAGAGCGAGGTCAAACCGTATCAATGAAAACGTGTTTTGTAGTTTTCAATACGTTTCGCTCTGCGAAGACAATCGACACGCCGTCGAGCTGCGACGTCGCGCCGAACAGACCCGGGATTCAAGAAATGCGACGCTCCTCTTCATCGCCAGTTGTCACGTGACAACGCGCTGTCCCGGCGGTGCCGGATTGCGAATCCACGGGGGTTGGGAGAAATCGAAGCGGGCGCCGGGCCGATGTTGAATTTACCGGGCGTCCAAAGACTGCGTCGAACTAATGCTGATTCTGTAGACAGCCTCGGATGAACGTCTCCGAGGGGCTTGGCCAATGTCTATCGCAGCGCATACGAAACGGGGATCTGCAGAAACTGCATCAAGATAAGGTGCATTGCCATCGTCGGGCCGGCCGTGTCTATCTGGATAGCGTGGAAGGTCAGATTTCCGGCCTCACCGACCATCAATCCCGTATCGCGACGAAAATTCATCGCCGCGACGTTTCCGCCCAGAAACCGTCGCGGCCATCGAACCTACTTCGTCGCTTGCGACGCGCAGGGTTGCCACCGGCGTGTCTTCGTTTCGGAAGTCTTTGCCGGCTCATCGACCGATCGCCACCACCGCTCGCCGCGATGCGGCTTATTCAGATCGAGTCGCTCGCCCATCCTGGGCGTTGATAGCTCGACGCCATGCACCATTGCCAGCGCGGTGACGCGTTCGAACGGCTCCTGCCAACGGTGCATCGCGAGATCGAACGTGCCATTGTGAATCGGCATCAGCGTGCGACCGCGCAGGTCGATATGCGCCTGCACGGTTTCTTCCGGCTGCATGTGCACGTAAGGCCATTGCGGGTCGTATGCGCCGGTCTCGATCAGCGTCACGTCGAAGGGCCCAAGACGCTCGCCGATTGTCCGGAAACCGTCGAAATAGCCGGTGTCGCCGCTGAAGAACACGCGCAGATCGTCGTCGACGACGACCCACGACGCCCACAGCGTGCTGTTGCCGTCAAACAGGCTGCGCCCGGAGAAGTGCTGCGCCGGTGTCGCGATCAGCGTCAGGCCGTCGACGTCGATGCTCTGCCACCAGTCGAGCTGCCGTACCTTCTGCGAGTCGATACCCCATTCGATCAGGCGGTCGCCGACGCCCAACGTCGTGACGAACACGCCGGTGGTGGCCGCAAGCGCGAGCACCGTGTCGCGGTCGAGGTGATCGTAGTGATCGTGAGACAGGATCACGCCGCGCAACGGCGGGAGGTCCTCGAGCGCAATCGGCGGCGCATGGAAGCGCTTGGGGCCGACGCGCCGGAACGGCGATGCACGCTCGGCAAACACGGGATCGGTCAGCCAGAACTCACCGCGCAGTTTCAACAATAACGTTGAATGCCCCAGCCGATACAGGCTGCGGTCGGGGGCCGCGTCGAGTTGCTCGCGGGTCAGTGAATCGATGGGCAATGCGCCTGTCGGAACCGTGTTGCGCGGCTTGTTGACCAGCATGTTCCATGCGATACCCAGCGTCTTGCCGAAGCCTTCGACCGGTCGCGGTGCGACGTTGCTGAAGCGTTCGCCGTTGTGCTGCGGCGACTCGCCGGACAGCGTGCGGCCACGCCTGGCGGCGGCGAAACCCAGTACGCGATGAAGAAAAACGAGAGGCGAAGCCATGTCGATTCGTCCGGAAATAAAAGTACACCGAGCAGTGTAGTTTATCCCTGGGAAAAGTAAACTCGGCGGTGTAAAATTTTTTGTATGGATACGAGCACTTCTCCTCAGCGCCTGACCGACCGAAAGCGTGCGGCAATACTCGCCGCGGCGATCGAGGAATTTCTCGCGGCCGGCTATGACGCAACCAGCATGGATCGCATTGCCGCGCGCGCCGACGTGTCGAAGCGCACCGTCTACAACCACTTCCCGGGCAAGGAAGCATTGTTCGCGGCGATCCTGCATCAGCTGTGGGACGCGACGCTTACCGCCGGCGCGCCGGCTTACTGCGCCGACGTGCCGTTGCGCGATCAACTGCTCGCGCTGCTGGGCCGCAAATTGCGGTTGCTGAACGACGAAGCGTTTCTCGCACTCGCACGCGTCGCGATCGGTGCGGCCATCCACTCGCCGGAACGCGCGCGCGACATGGTCGAACGCATGGGCGAGCGCGAAGAAGACGTGACGGTCTGGATTCGCGCGGCCGCGGCGGCCGGCCGGCTCACGGTGACCGATCCGGTATTCGCCGCGCATCAGCTGCACGGAATCGTAAAAGCGTTCGCGTTCTGGCCGCAGGTGACGATGGGCCAGCCGCCGCTCGGTGTGCGGGAGCAGAAGAAGGTCGCGGAAACGGCCGCCGACATGTTTCTTGCGTACTACGCGCATGCGGACCGCGCCGATGCGAGTGCCGGGCAGGACTGACCGCACATCGTGCGAAGCGCGGAGTGGAACAGGCGCGTCGATATACTCGATGTGCGCTGCGTCTGCCGCCTCGAAGAATCTGCCATTCGACAGCGGAAGAACGCAGGCCCGGGCACACACGTCGACGTAGTCCGTTTGAGCCGTACCGACGTGTGCGGCGGACGCATTTGAAACCGAACGCGAGCGAACCCCGATGAAGACGCTGTTGATCGTCTATCACACGATGACCGGAGGCACGCAGCAGATGGCCGAGGCGGCCGCGGATGCCGCGCGTCAGCAACCCGGCGTCGACGTCAGGTTGCAGCGTGCGGATGCGACGAGCGCGGATGACGTGCTCGCCGCCGACGCCTACCTCTTCGCGACGCCGGAAAATCTCGCCGCGATGTCCGGGCTGATGAAGGATTTCTTCGATCGCTGCTATTACGCGGCACTCGATCGGGTGAACGGCCGTCCGTATGCGGCGATGATCTGCGCAGGCAGCGACGGACAGAACGCGCTGCGCCAGATCGACCGGATCGCGACCGGATGGCGGCTCAGGAATGTGGCGCCGGGCCTGATCGTCTGCACCCATGCGCAGACACCGGAGCGCATCCTCGCGCCGAAGACGATCGGCAGCGAGGATCTCGCGCGCTGCGCGGAGATCGGCGCGGGTCTTGCCGCAGGGCTTGCTCTCGGCGTGTTCTGATTGGCGACGATCGAGCCGGCCGCCGCGAAGCCGCAACTGCGCGCAACGACCGGAGCGCGACGCCTCGTGTGCCGCATTCGATGACCGCGAGTGCTAGCGATGCGCACGATTCGCGGGACACCACTCCAGCGAACCGCATTGCCGTTCGCGGCAGCGACACCCAGCGACACCAGCGACACCCAGCGATACCAAGCGACACCAAGCGACACCAAGCGACACCAAGCGACACCAACAGCTTGTCGATGCCCCGGTCAACCTTTGCCGATACTGGCGGCCGATGATGTTCGGGCCACCGGCTTTTCACGTGAAGCGCACTGAAGCGAGAAAGTGCGGAAAGCGACACTACGTAACGCGTGTGTCGATACCTGTCGAAAACACCGCCATAATGCGCGTCACGACTGCGCGGACGCCTTGCCTGCCACCCGGATCCGTCAAATCCGAACCGGTGAGTCAACCGACTGCCGCGCGTACCGGTATACTTCCACTCCTGCCTTTGTCCGGCATCGTGGCCGGGTGCCTGAAACAGTGGTGGTGGCGATGCGGCCCCGCAATGATCCGCATCGGTGGCAGTCGAGCCGCAGGCGATGCGGCGAACGCCGATGTGCGGAATGGCCGCACGAACCACACCTTATATTCCTGGTGGATTGAATTTATGGGTTTTGAACAACTTGCCGAATTGCGGGCGCAGCTCGCAGCCAAGGCCAAGCAGGAGCGCAACGCGAAGCGACCGGCTACGCAACCGGACGCAGGCGCGAAGCCGAAGTCCGGCGATCGGCCCGCTCGTGGGGCCAAATCGGGTGCCGGGGCCAAAGCGCCGTCCGGCGCGAAGCCCGCTTCGGCGAAGCCGTCGACGCCGATCGATCCGGTCATCGTCGCAATCGGCAAACTGCAGCGCCGGTTCCCGCGCGCGTTCCCGAAGAATCCGGCTCCCAAGGTGCCGCTGAAGGTCGGTATCTGGGACGATCTCGCCCGCGAGGCGCAAGCCGTCGGCCTGAGCGAAGCCGAGCTGCGCGAGGCAATGTCCACGTGGTGCCGCGGCAATCGTTACTGGTCGTGTCTCGTCGAAGACGCGGTGCGGGTCGATCTGCAAGGTAACGAAGCCGGACGTGTGACGCATGACGACGCCGCGCGTGCGCGCCGGCTGAAGTCGCGTCGTCCGGGCAACAAGGGCGGCGCACAAGCAGCGAAGGGCGCACCGCAGCAGCCGAAGGCCGATGCACAGGCCGACGCCGCCGCGCCGCAGCCGGCAGCCGTGGAAGCACCGGCCGACGCAGCACCGCAGGCCGAGCAGCAAACGGCCGCGAGCGAGTAACACGCGATGCGTCGCCGCGCGATATGCGCGGTGACGCGCCGGCCTTCACCGCGCATATCGCGCATCACAGACGGACCGACCTGTCCTTGTCCGGGCGGGTCGGGACTGCCACCGCTGGCCGTACAGCCAGTCAGCCTTGCCCGATCAGCATCGAACTGCCAATCGAACCGACGACGAAAGCACGTCGGCGGACGCGGCTTGCGAAACGTGTCGCTTACGTCGGGCGCGCGGCGATCAGGCATCGGGGAGTGTCGGCGCGCATCATGAATGCACGGTGCCGTCCCATCCGGAGAACGATGCACAGGCGGGCGTCCCGCACGACTGCGTATCCGCGCTTGCGCGCAGACGATCGACGCATGCGCCATCGAGTGAGTGACCAACGCACATCCGCTTGCGTTCAATCATGATAATTCGTGTTCCTAATGTAATCGGATCGGCGATGAAATCCGGATTCGCACCCACGCGAATATGTCTCACGGGAACTGTTGTCAGGCGTGAAGTGCGGCCGTATTCGAGAGACGGACGTTGAGATGTCCGGATGCGCCGCCGCGGCCGGCCGCTCGTCAGTTGGCGACCCGCAACACAAACGCGATAATCTCCCCGGCACGAATCGTCGGGCCGGCCTGCGTTGCCGCCCGCGCATGACGCGACAGGTACCTGAAAGCCTGCGCAATTCGTCCGACATTCCCCGACATTGAAAGGCACCGGCAAACCGCAAGCGCCACCGCATCGCACGCAACCTGCCGATTCCATACGCCCAACGCCAACGCCAAGACCGCATCATGAACCCGAGACATTCCGCGATTCTCGTCGCGCTCACCGCCGCCGCGCTGTTCGGCGCCGCGACGCCGCTCGCCAAGGCACTGATCGGCGCGATGTCGCCGTTCATGGTCGCGGGCCTGTTCTATCTCGGCAGCGGCATCGGCCTGGGCGTCGGGATCCTGCTGCGCGGGTTGCGCCGCCGCCGCGCGCCGGCCGAGGACGCAGCGCCGCTGCAGCGCGCGGACCTGCCGTGGCTCGCCGGCGCGATCGCGGCCGGCGGCGTCGCGGGTCCGGCGCTGCTGATGCTCGGGCTGTCGAGCACGCCGGCCGCCACGAGTGCGCTGCTGCTCAATCTCGAAGGCGTGCTGACGGCGGTCATCGCGTGGGTCGTGTTTCGCGAGAACGTGGATCTCCAGGTGTTTCTCGGCATGGTTGCGATCGTCGCGGGCGGCACGCTGCTGTCGTGGGTGCCGGGGCGCGCCGGCGTGCCGGTCGGCGCGCTGCTGATTGCCGGCGCATGCCTGTGCTGGGCGATCGACAACAACCTGACCCGCAAGGTCGCCGCGAACGATGCGATGGTCATCGCGTGCGTGAAAGGCCTGGTCGCCGGGCCCGTGAACATCGGCATCGCGCTCGCGACGGGTGCGTCGCTGCCCGCCGTTCCGGCCACGGCCGCCGCGATGCTGGCCGGCCTCGGCGGCTACGGGATCAGTCTCGTGTTGTTCGTCGTCGCGCTGCGCCATCTCGGCAGTGCACGCACGGGCGCGTATTTTTCGGTGGCGCCGCTGTTCGGCGTCGTGCTGTCGTTGCTGATCTGGCCGGCGCTGCCGTCGGTCACGTTCTGGATCGCGGCCGCGCTGATGGCGCTCGGCATCTGGCTGCATGTGCGCGAACGGCACGAACACGAGCATGCGCATGAGCGGCTCGAGCATACGCACCGGCATCGGCACGACGAACATCATCAGCACGCGCACGACTTTCCGTACGACGGCGATGAGCCGCACACGCATCCGCACGTGCATCTGCCGATCACGCACAGTCACGCGCATTTCCCGGACATTCACCACCGCCATCGACACTGATCGCGCGGCACGGGCGCACGACCCGCGCTGTATGCCACGCGCATCGCAAGGTAACCGTTTATGGGGCCGTCGTTCGTGTCCGCTGCACGGCTTCGGCGTCGATCGATGAGGCGAACCGTAGCGAGTCAGTCGTCCGTCTGAATCAACCGGATCAACGACCCGTCCGGGTCGATCAGCGCGCCGACGGTGCCGCCCCATGCCTCGCGTTTCGGCCGATGCACGCGCGGCCAGCCGGTCGTTTGCTCGGGAATACCGGCGGCGAGCACTTCGTCGAAAAACGCACCGACGTCGGCGAGCCGGAAGCAGCAGCTGAACCAGCTCGTGGCCGGATCGAGACCGGGATGCAAAAAGAATTCCAGCAGCAGGTCGCCGCGCCGCAGGATCATCCAGCCGTCGTCGCGCCAGGTTTCGACGAAGCCGAGCTTCGCGTAGAAAAGCGACGTAACTTCGAAATCGCGCGACGGCAGATTGGGACTCGCAAAGTCGGTCAAGGCGGTTCCTCCAGTGGGCGCAGCGATCGAACGAACGCGCGGGAAAAACGTGCGGACGGATGTCGCGCATGGTCGGTCAACGATGCGCACCGGCAAGCCGCGCAAGCCGCCGCCGCGACTATCGTCCGGCGGGAAAGCAGAATCCGAAATCCTCGCAGCCCGGGCATCCGGGGGCGGGCCCGGGCGGCAGGCCGAGCGATGCGGCCGCTTCCTGCGCGAGGAATTTCTTCCAGCGCAGGTTCGCGACATTGCGTGCGGCGAGCGCGGGAAAATAGCGGTCGAGCAGCGCGGACACCGCGGCGCGTCCGTCGAGGCCGAGATCGCGCCACAGGTGATCGGGGCGCAGGCACGCATGCGCGATGATGGTAGCGACGCAGTCGGCATCGTCGCGTGCGACGGCGCAATGCGCATCCTGCATCAATCGCGCGTGCAGTGTCGCGACGAACTGCGCGTGCGCGGTCGGCAGCGGCGCGATGGCGGCCGCCGACACGAGCGCGGCGGCATCGTCCGAACCCAGGTGCGGGAACTGGCGAGCAAGCAGGCCGCTCAACCGCGCGGGAGACAGACCGAGCAGCGCGAGCTCGTTGCGGCATGCGCGTGCCGCGACGAGCGTGCCGAACAGACGTGCATCCGGAGAATCGGCGTCGGTCGCCCCGGCCAGCAGCGATTGCAATATGCGCTCATGCGCGTGCTCGAGCATGGACGTCATCGTGTGCGCCCGCGCGCCGGTCGAGCGTCGCACGCCGCGTGCGGGCGCGGCGCACGATGGATCGTCGGTGCGGTCGACAGGGCGCTCACTCGACTCCGACGATCACGCTCGACGCCTTGAAGATGGCGGACGCGGCCTTGCCGCTCGCGAGGCCGAGACGATCGACGCTGTCGTTGGTGACGATCGCGACGATCTCGGCGCCGCCCGCCGCCTTGATCACGACTTCAGAATTGACCGCGCCTTTCGCGATCGACGACACGGTGCCCGAGACGCAGTTGCGGGCCGACACCTTGCTGCTGTCGACGTCGACCATCACGATCACCGACGATGCCTTGACGAGCGCAAACGCCTTCGTGCCGGCCGCGAGGCCCAGCGATGCGACGCTGCCATGCGTGATCACCGCGACGATGTCGAGGCCGTCCTGGGTACGCAGCGTGATTTCGTCGTTGACCGCACCGGGCTTGACGGCGCCGATCTGGCCGGCGAATTGATTACGGGCGCTGGTTCGCATGATGACTCTCCGGGAAATGGGCGGCCCGACGGGCGGCCGGCGAATGACGGAAACTGCGGACGAGTTTACCGGCAATGCAGGCGACGCGCGACGTCGGCATCGACATACCGGACATGCGAAATCGCGCACGATGGCGCGGGACGGCAGACGTGTCGTGCACGCCGGCTGCCGCCCCGCGCGCGCTTACTTTGCGGCGGCCGGCGCAGCAGCCGGCGTACCCGCTGCCGAAGTCCGCTGCGCCGCAGCGGGCGCAGCATCGCCTTCCCATCCGCCGCCGAGGGCGAGGAACAGCTTGACCTGATCGGCGGCGACCTGGCCCTCGGCCGCGGCGACCTGTGCGCGCACGCTCGTCAGCGTGCGCGTCGCATCGAGATCGGAGATGAACGACTCGCGGCCGGCCGTATAAAGCCGGTGCGTTTCGTCAGCGGAACTGCGCGCCGATTCGTAGGCCGTGCGCAGCGCATCGGTGCGCTGCACGTCGGCAGCATAGGTCGCGAGGCTCGACTGCGTTTCGCGCAGCGCGTTCAGCACGACGCCGTCGAAATGCGCGAGCGCGCCACCGGTCGCGGCTTCGGCCTCGCGCACGCGCGCGCGCTGGCCGTTGACCGGGAACGACCAGCTGATCAGTGGTCCGAACGACCAGCGATTGGTGGTGGACGAGAACAGGTCGGCGGCGACGCCGACCGAGCCGGCCGACGCACCGATGCTGACCGACGGATACAGCGCGGCCGTAGCGACGCCGATCCGCGCGGTCGCGGCGGCGAGCTGGCGCTCGGCCTCGCGCACGTCGGGGCGGCGGCGCAGCAGCGCGGCGCCGTCGCCGATCGGAATCGGCTGGCGCAGCTTCGGCAGCCGCTCGCATTCGGCGACAGCCTTCGGCAGGTCGGCCGGCGAACGCGCGAGCAGCGCGGCGAGCTGGTACTGCGCGATCTTGCGGCGGCCTTCGAAACGCGGGATGTCGGCCGCGAGCGTGCGCACCTGCGTGACGCCGCGCGTGACGTCGGTCTGGTTGCCGCGCCCCGCGTCGCGCAGCCGCTGCGACAGCTTCACGCGCTGCTGCTGCAGCGCGAGCGACTGCTTCGCGATCGCGAGCTCGTCGCCGGCGGAGCACGATTCGACGTAGGCGCGCACGACGTCCGCGACTACCGTGATGCGCGCGAGGTCGGCGGCCGCCTGCACGGCTTCGCTGTCCGCGCGCGCGGCCTCGACGCCGCGCCGCAGCTTGCCGAACAGGTCGAGCTCGTACGACACGCTGATGCCGACCGCGCCCTCGTTCACGACCGGCAGCTTGTTTTCGAGCAGATACTGTTCGGCCGATTCCTGCGCGCGCTGCACGGCGGCTTCCGCGCGGCCGGAAAAGCCGCCCTGTTCGTTCGCGACTTCCAGCGCCGCGCGCGAACGCGCAAGGTTGGCTGCGGCGACGCGCAGGTCGGTGTTCGATTTCAGCGCGCTGCGCACGAGTTCGTCGAGCACGCGGTCGTCGTACAGCTGCCACCAGTTGCCGGGCACCGGGTCACGCGACACGAGCGTGCCGTTCGCGTCGTCGAGCGCATGGTTCGCGAGCGGCGCATTCACGTACGCCTGCTGCGGCAGCCTGTAGTCGGGGCCGACGGATTTGCACGCGCCGAGTGCGAGCGCGAGCGGCGCGAGTGCCGCCGCGAGGCGCAGGCCGTGCCGCTTCATTGCGAGGCTCCCGTCGCGCTTGCGCCCGCGGGTGCCGAAGCCGTCGCCGGCGCGGCAGCGCCGGCAGCCAGCTTCGCCTTGTCGTCACGACGCGCATCGGGCGAGCGCATCGCGACGGTCGCGGTGCGCCCTGCGATCATCCGGAAGTCGTCGGGCACCTCGTCGAGCACGACGCGCACCGGCACGCGCTGTGCGAGCCGCACCCAGCTGAATGCCGGGTTCACGTTCGGCAGCAGGTTCGCGCCCTGCGTGCGGTCGCGATCCTCGATCGCGGCGACGATGCTCTGCACGTGGCCGCGCAGCGGCCGCGGCTCGCCCATCACGACGATGTCGACCGGCTGGCCGATATGGATGCCGCGCAGCTTGGTTTCCTCGAAGTAGCCGTCGACGCGGAACGAATTGCGGTCGACGACCGACAGCACCGCGCGGCCGGCCGGCACATATTCGCCGACGCGCGGCGCGCGATCGTTCAGGTAGCCGTCGACGGGACTCACGATCGTCGTGCGCTGCAGGTTCAGCTTCGCTGTGTCGAGCGACACCTGCGCGTCGGCGACGGCGGCTTCGCCCTGCTCGACGCGCGTGCGGCTTTCCTCGACCTGTTCGCTGGCGACCAGGTTGCCGAGCTGCTGGTTGCGCGCATATTCGCGCTTCGCCTGGGCGAGAGTCGCGCGGCGCTGCGCGAGCGTCGCTTCGGCCAGCCGTTGCGCGAGCGCGTAGCGGGCCTGGTCGATCACGAACAGCACCTGGCCGCGCTTCACCTCCTGGTTGTCGGCGACCTGCACCGCGGTGATGAGCCCCGCCACGTCGGGTGCGACCTGGATCACGTCGGCGCGCACGTGGCCGTCGCGTGTCCACGGCGAGAACATGTAGTAGTTGATGATCCGCCACAGCACGAGGGCGGCCACGACGACGACGATCAGGGTGAGCAGGATCTGCCCTGCCGAGAGCCAGGTTTTTTTCACGGTTAGCTAGCCACGAGATGGTGAGACACGATGACGACCGCGGCAAGCACGAACACGTAGATGCCGAGGTCGAAGATCGAACGGTGCCAGACGAGGCGGTAAAAGCCGACGCGTTCGAGCAGCGCGCGCACGACGATGTTGATCAGGTAGGCGATCAGCATCAGCACGAGCGGAGCCGGCACGAATACGCCGAAGATGTCGATTTCGCCGATCATGGTCGCGGTCGGAAAGACGGGTTGGAAAGCGGGATCATGCGCGTGCTCCGTCCGGTGCGGCTTGCGGCGGCTGCGCGGATGCGGCCGGGTACAGCGACAGGCGCAGGCCGACGAGCGCGTGCAGCGTATCGCGCAGCCGGCGGTGCGTCGCGGGCGTGACCGGCGCCGCGGGCGCGCCGGGCGTCGTGCCGCCGTCCGCCGGCGCGACGGAAGTGCCGGGCAGGTTGCGCCCGGCCACGCGCTGCAGCGCGTCGTCGATCGATGCGAGCAGCGCGGGCGGTGCAGGCTGGCGCGCATTCGCGGCCGCGCAGCGCGTGTAGTGATCGTTGACGCCGGCGAGCACGCGGTCGATCGCATCGGGCACGTCGCCCGTCAGCTTGCGGCGCGAGCGGCGCAGGTCGAGCGCGTTCAGCGCGATGCGCAGGTCGCGGAAGCTCTCGATCGACGGATGGCGGTGGTCGTCCGACGCGCCGAGGCGCGGCAGCAACTGCGTGACGCGATCGAGCATGCGCGACGCATGGTTGCGCTGGTCGTCGAGCGGCTGCGTCGACGCGGAGCGCGCGACGTCCTCCCAGCCCGAGCGCAGCAGGCGCCGCACCGCGAGTTCCGCGCCGAACGGCCGCGTCGCGCGCGTCCATACGTACGCGAACAGCAGCCCGGCGACACCCGCGAGGTTGCTGTTCAGGAACACGAAGAAGTCGGCGTCGTATGCGCTCTGGATGCTGATGAAGGTGGCGGTGTTCACCGCGACGAGCATCGTCACCATGTTGAATTGCGGGCGCGGCAGCAGCGTGCCGATCAGGATGAACGGCCCCGCGAACATCAGCACGAGCATCGGGAAGTCGTGCACGTGCGGCAGCACGACGAACAGGTACAGCCCGGCGAACACGACGCTCGCGGCCGTCGACAGGAAGAACTTGAACACCAGCGGCGCCGGTTCGTCGAGCGCGGCGAAGAAGCTGCACGACACGGCCACGAGCGTGACGGCCGCGGCACCGTCGTGCCAGCCGGACGAGATCCACAGCGAGCACGCGAACACGATCGCGAGCACGACGGTCAGCGTCGAGAACAGCATCATCCCGCGATCGAAGAAGCGTTCGGTGCCGCCGAGCCGCCAGTGCCGGTAGCGCGGCTGCCAGACGCCCGACTCGTTCGCGATCAGCGCGCGCAGCGAGCGGCAGTCCTGCCAGATGTCGATGACCTGGCGCAGCCGCCACAGCGCGTTCGACAGCAGCGCGCCGTCCCAGCTCGCCAGCGCGCCGTCGGCCGGCTGCAGCGCGGCGATGCGTTCGCGCAGGTCGTCCGCGACCGGGTCGTGCGCCATGTCGCCGTCGCTGCCGGCCTTCACGGCCGGCAACGGCGCGTCGAACCACTTCGCCGCGTCGGCGAGCAGCGCGTCGAGCGCCGGCGGCCGCACGTGCAGGTCGCGCATCAGCGCGATCAGCGGATCGGCGAGCGACGACATCAGCGGCAGGAACAGCTGCATCCGGCCGGCGAGTGCCTGCGCGCGGGCGAGCACGCGCGGGTGCGCATGGTCGTAGCTCAGCTGGCTCAGCAGGAATTCGAGGCCGGTGATGGTCGCGGCGAGGCGTTGCCGGCACGCGGACAGCGCCTTGCCCGCGATATGCCCGGACAACGTCTCGCGGCCGTAGAATGCGGCGTCCTTGAACCATGCGTCGGTGCGCTCGATCAGCGTCGGCGCGAGCCGGTTCGGGAACACGGCGCTGCCGACCACGCTCGCGCACACGATGCCGAGCACGATTTCCTCGGTCCGCGCGATCGCGACGTCGAAGATCGTCGACGGATCGGTCACCGTCGGCAGCGCGACTAGCGGCATCGTGTAGCCGGCCAGCATGAACACGTAGCTACGCGCGGTGCGGTCGGAGATCGCGAGATAGAGCAGCGTGCCGCACCATGTCGCGACGATGACGCTGAACAGGAACGGCGTCTCGACGAACGGCGGCACGAACAGGATCGCGGCGGCCGCGCCGAGCGCGGTGCCGAGCGCGCGATAAAGCGCCTTCGAGCGCGTCGCGCCGACGAACGGGTTCGACACGATGTAGACGCTCGCCATCGCCCAGTAAGGGCGCGGCAGCTGGAAATACAGGCCGAGGTACAGCGCCAGCATCGACGCGGCGAACGTCTTGCCCGAGAACAGCCAGTCGCGAAGGCTCGGATAGGTCATGACGCGGAGTCGGCGGGGTGGGACGGACGCGACGCCGGATGCTGCGCATCGGCCGCGTTGAACGCGTTCAGCACGCGCAGCGTGGCTTCGAGATCGGCGCGCGTGACGCCCTTGAGCACCTGGGCGCGCAACACGCGCAGGTCTTCTTCCATCTTCGCGGTGACCGCGCGGCCGGCGGCCGTCAGCGAGATCGTCTTCGCGCGGCGGTCGTGCGGATCCTCGTCGCGGCGTGCGAGGCCGGCCGCGCACAGCTGGTCGAGCAGGCGCACGAGCGACGGCCCCTCGATGCCGACGTGTTCGGCGAGCGTACCCTGGCGCACGCCTTCGCCGAGGCGGCCGGCGATCAGCAGCGGCGTCGCGCAGGCTTCGGATACGTTGTACGCGGTCAGCACGCCGTCGCTCGTGCGGCGCCACTTGCGCGCGGTGAGCACCAGCAGGCTGCTGACGGCGAGGCGGAGGTCGTGCAGATTGGTCATGGGCGAGATGATAGGAGCAAAAACATTCGATAGCAAACTATCGGTTTTGTCACCCGGGTGTCATGCCGCATGCCGGGGCGCCGACCTGCAATGCGCAATTCGGGCGTCCGGCCGAGAGCGGGTCAACCTGTAAGGTCGCAAGCGCGCGGTGCGCCGTGATGCCGCGCGGCAACCCGATGGATCGCCCGGATCGCGCCGTCTGGTCCGACCGGGAGATCGCGCCCGGCGAACGCCGGCTCGCGAGGCCGACGCGTCGCCCGGATCCCCGTCTACCGCACGTACGGCAGCAACGCGCGCAGCCAGTACGCGACCGCCGCCGCGCCGCCGTCCGGCGTGCCGATCGCGCGTTCGCCGAGATAGCTCGCCCGTCCCGCACGCGGTGTCATGCCGGCCGTCTGCTGCGCGCCGCGTTCCGCGGCGTCCACCGCGGCCGCCCATGCGCTCGCGGGGTCGCGGTCATGGTCGAGTGCGTGGTCGAATGCATCGGCGGCGGGCAGCAGCGCGTCGAGCATCGTCCGGTCGCCGGCGCGTGCGCCGCCCAGTTCGGCGATTGCATCGGCTGCGCTGCGCAACGCCGCGGCCCAGTCGCGTGCCGACGGCTCGGCGGTATCGGCCGCCGCGGCGAGGCGCCGCGACGCGCGCAGCAGCGCGGTCGCGTAGAACGGTCCCGAACTGCCGGCGATCGCGCGGCGCAATGCGGCGCCGAGCGCCGCGAGCGTGCCGGCCGGCGAGCCGTGCGCGGCGTCCGGCAACGCGAGGATCGCCTGCGCGGCGCGCCGCATGCTCGCGCCGAGATCGCCGTCGCCGGCGGCCGTGTCGAGTTCCGTCAGGGTCGCCTCGTGGTCGATCAACACCTGCGCGACCGCACGCAGCGCAGGCTGCAGCCGGGCGGCCCACGCATGACCGGCCGCATCGAGCGGCGGCAGCGGCTCGTCGTGCGCGGCGGCTGCGGCCACGCGAATCTGCGCGTTGACGGCGCCGCCGCCGGGCCATGCGAGCGCCTGCGTCGGCGCGTCGAGCAGGGCGATCCGCTCGTCGTTCAAGCGCAGCAGCGAGATCGAGCAGCCGGGCATGTCCAGCGCGGACAGGAACGTGCCGGCCCATGCGCGCGCGACGCTGATACCGCGCCGGCTCAGGTTGTCGTACGCGGCGCGCAGCACGATCGCCAGTTCCATGTCCGGGGTCGCGCCGAGACCGTTGACGAACAATGCGACGCGTTCGCCGCGATCGAGCACGAGGTCGGTGACGATGCTCGACAGCAGCGTCTCGACGAGCGCGTCGGCCGGCATCGGCGCGGTGCGTTCGACGCCTTTCTCGCCATGGATGCCGAGGCCGAGCTCGATCTCGTGTTCGGCGAGGCTGAACCCCGACTTGTCGGCGCCGGGGATCGTGCAGCCGTCGAGCGCGACGCCCATCGTGCCGAGGTCGGCGGCCGCGTCGCGTGCGATCGCCGCGACGCGGACAAGCGGCAGCCCGCGCGCGGCAGCCGCGCCGGCCAGCTTGTGGATCAGCACGGTGCCGGCGATCCCGCGCCGCTGCCCGCGCTCGACGCGGCCGCGCAGCGACACGTCGTCGGCAACGATCACCGTCTCCACCGGAATGCCGTCGGCGCGCGCGAGTTCGGCGGCCAGCCCGAAATTGAGGCGGTCGCCGGTGTAGTTCTTCACGACGAGCAGCGCGCCGTTCGGGCCGGCGCTCGCGCGGATCGCGGCGAGCACGGCTTCGGTCGGCGGCGACGTGAACACTTCGCCGCAAACGGCCGCGCTCAGCATCCCTTCGCCGACGTAGCCGCCGTGCGCGGGCTCGTGACCGCTGCCGCCGCCGGACAGGATCGCGACGGGGCGCCGCGACGGCTCGGGCAGCGGCTGGCGGACGAGCACCTGCTCGTCGCCGAGGATCGCGACATGCGGCGACTGCCGCGCGATGCCTTCGAGCATTTCGCGCACGACGTCGGACGGGTGGTTCACGAGCTTTTTCATGGCGACGGTTTCCTGACGATGGGGCGCAGCCCGGCGGCACGCGTGCGGTGCCGCCGGGGCTGCGTACTGTGGATGGTAGGCGGTGAATGGCAGGCGGCGCGCGCCGAATGCAATGCGCCGCGCTTAGCGTTACGTAACATCGAAGCATTCGTAGCACGAATGTAACGATACCAGCGCCGCTCATGGGCATGAAACGCATCGATCGCGATCGCGTGCAGGCGCTTGTCCGGGCCCGCGGGCGCCGGCACGGCGGCGGGAATGCCCGTGCGCTCGCACCAATGGCATGGAAAATGCTGTTTCTTCCTCCGGTCCTCAATCGAACCTTCCATCGCCCGGACCGCGAGGAGACCACCATGTATCGCACCCGCATTGTCACGTCCGCGGCGTTGCTCGCCGCCGCCGGCGTGCTGGCCGCCTGCGGCGGCAACGACGTCGCCGCGCCGTCGAGCGCCGCCGCGAGCACCAGTGGCGCAACCATCGCGGGCGACGCGCCCGGCAGCAACACGCCGGACGGAGGCTGGGGCACCAGCGGCGCCCCCGGCACGCGCGGCGTCGTGAGTACCGCCGGCGCGCTCGCGGTCGGCGTCGGCTCGACCGTCAGCGCGGCGTCGTTGCCGGTACTCGGCAACGCCGTGACGCGCAGCGCAGGCGACACGATCTCGAGCGTCAGCACGATTTCGCGCGCCGCGACCAATGCGCTCAGCGACGGGCTCGGCAGGATCGGCTCGACGTCCGATCCGGTCGGCACGACGGTTGCCGGCCTCGGCGACGTGGTCGGCGCAACGGCGAATCCGGTCGCGGGCCTCGCGCAGACCGTCCGCGCGCTCGGCTCGGGGCCGCTGGCGCCGCTCGCGCCGGTGACCACCCCCGTCGGCGCGGCGCTCGACACCGTGGCCGGCGGCCTCGGCACGGCGGGCAAGACGGTCGGCGCGACGCTGGCGTCGGGCGCCGTGCAGCAGGTCACGCAGCCGCTCAGCTCGGCCGTCACGCCGCTCGTCATCACGGCCGGCCAGGCGACGCAGCAGATCGGCGCGACCACGGGCCTCGGGCAGCCGGTGGCCGGCCTGCTCGGGCAGGTCGGCGGCGTGCTGGCGACGACAGGGGGGCGGATGGGCTCCGTTTCGTCGCAACCGGCGGTCGGGGCGGTGGGCGAAGTCGTCGGCGCGCTCGGCAATACCGTCACGAACGCAGGTGGACTCGTGAACGCCAACGGCCCGAACGGCGTCGCGCCGATTCCCGGCCTGATCGTGAGTCTCGCGGGCGCTTCCATCACCACCGTGCAGAACGGTCCGTCGAACGGCGCGCCGGGCGGTTCGAGCGCGTCCGGCCCGCTCGGCGGCTTGCTGTCGGGGGCCGGCTCGACGCCGCTCGGGTCGCTGACCGGTGCGCTCGGCAGCGCGGCCGGTGCCGGCGCGGCGAGTCCGCTTGCTCCGGTGACCAATCTCGTGTCGACGGTCACCGGTGTGGTCGATAGTGGCGCGGGCGGCGCCGGTGCCGCGGCGAATCCGCTCGCGCCCGTGACGTCGTTGCTCGGCGGTGTGACGGGCGGCGTCGGGAAATAGCGGCGCACCGCGCGGCGAGCGGCCGGACGACGCGCGGCTCGCCGCTGCGGGAACGCGCGCCGCATCGCCTTCGCCGAGCCACGCCGTCGACGATGCGCGACGATGCGCGACGCGCCGACGCGGCCGTCACCCGCAGCACCTGACGCGCGGCGCCGCGTGCCGCCGCGCGATCGCGCCTACTTGGCTGCCGCGATCGCCTTCGCGCGAATCAAGCGCGCGCGCAGCACATTGCGGCTGATGCCGAGCAGGCGCGCGGCCTGGATCTGGTTGCGGTGACTGAAGTCGAACGCGACCCGCATCACGGTGTCCTCGATATACTCGAACAGGTTCTCGTGCGCCTCGTCGAACAGCGCGCACAGCGCCAGCTCGAGCGCTTCCCGGGCAGGCACCCGGCTCGCCGCTTCCCCCGCGGCCGTGACCGGCACGCACGACGATGCCAGGTTCAGGTCGGTGTCCTGCAGTGCATCGTGACGGCTCACCAGCAGCGCGTGATGCATCACGTTCTCCAATTCGCGGATATTGCCGGGCCACGAATGCGCTTCGAGGCGGCGTGCCGCGCGCGGATCGATGCTGCGCGGCCCGTGGCCGAGGCGGCCGCGGTATGCGTCGAAGAAGTGGCGCGCGAGCGGCAGGATGTCGCCGGGCCGTTCGCGCAGCGATGGCACGTCGAGCCGCACGACGTTGAGCCGGTAGAACAGGTCGCCGCGAAACCGTCCGTCCGCCACCGCCTGCTGCAGGTCGACGTTGGTCGCGGCCACCACGCGCACGTCGATCGGGATGCTCGTGCGCGAGCCGAGCCGCACGACCTCGCGTTCCTGCAATACACGCAGCAGCTTGACCTGCATCGACAGCGGCAGGTCGCCGATCTCGTCGAGAAACAGCGTGCCGCCGTTCGCGGCCTCGAACCAGCCCGGCTTCGTGCCGGCCGCGCCCGTGAATGCACCTTTCTCGTGACCGAACAGTTCGCTGTCGACGAGCGTGTCGGAGAGCGCGCCGCAATTCACGGCGACGAACGGCCCGCCGCCGCGATGGCTGACATCGTGCACGTGGCGCGCGATCAGCTCCTTGCCGGTGCCGGTTTCGCCGACGATCAGCACGTTCGCGTCGCTCGGCGCGACGCACCGCACGCGCTCGAGTAGCGCGAGCGAACGTGGATCGACGAAGACGTGCGTACGTGGGCGGGCCGGTGCGTGGTGCGCCGGACGGGCGGGAGCGGGCGCGCTATGCGATTCGTCCGGCTGCGCGGTGACGACACGAAGATTGACCGGACGTGGCGTGGCAAACAGTGAAGTCATGGCGATGAAGGCGTAAGTCGATCGAACGGGCCGGACCCGCGCCGACGGGCGCCGCGGTCCGGTTGCTGCCCAGTCAGCAGAGTGTTCAGTGTTTTGCGCCGCACGGGAAACATCGATTTCTGATAACGAAAGCGGGATTGCTGCGCAGGATGCAACGGCGCGGGAACGTGCTGCCGGGACAGCGGATTCGACGGTATCGCGCTCGACGCGATGCGCGCCGCGCGTCGCAATCGGATGGCTGGAGCGCGCGACACTGCTGATTGAGCAGCAGTGCATCAGCACGGCTGTTTCCGCGGGTTCATCGCCGTGCGGAATATCGATGTGACGTGATTTCCGGAGCGCTTGCCACGATCGGTCATATGGCTGCGGAAGCCATGCCAGGCGGGCGCTCGAACGATATTTCGTCATGCAGAGGATCGACGCGATCGCGCCTGCGTCGACAATGGCATGCTCCTTGCAAACCCGACACGGTATCGGCGCGGCAACGCGCAGCTCGACAACGGGAACGCATGGCATGAGCAATACCCTCAACGTCGTCGCCATCTCGGGCGGCCTGCAGCGGCCGTCACGCACGCTGGCGCTGACGAACGCGATCGTCAGCGCGCTCGGCGATACCGTGCCGATCGACGCACGGTCGATCGAACTCGGCGAAATCGGCAGCCGGCTGGCCGGCGCGCTGAAGCGCGCGCAGGTACCGCCCGATCTCGACGCGCTGATCCGCGCGATCGAGACGGCCGATGCGCTCGTCGTCGCGAGCCCCGTGTATCGCGCGTCGTACACCGGCCTCTTCAAGCACCTGTTCGACCTCGTGCATCACGAGTCGCTAGTCGATGTGCCGGTGCTGCTCGCGGCCACTGGCGGCAGCGAGCGGCATGCGCTCGTGATCGACCATCAGCTGCGGCCGCTCTTCAGCTTCTTCCAGGCGCGCACGCTGCCGATCGGCGTGTATGCGGCCGAAAGCGATTTCGACCGCTACGAGATCGCGAACCCCGCACTGCGCGCACGCATCGCGCTCGCAGTCGAGCGTGCGGTGCCGCAGCTGCGTCCGCGCGCGCTTGCCGCCGCGGCCGCGTAGCCCGTCTCTCGTTTTCCATTGGATCAGGACTTCTCATGAGCATTCACGAATCTTCGGCCGACGGCGTCAAATTCGCATACTGGGTGCCGAACGTCAGCGGCGGCCTCGTCGTCAGCACGATCGAGCAGCGTACCGACTGGAGCCTCGAATACAACCAGAAACTCGCTCGCACGGCCGAAGCGGCCGGCTTCGACTACGCGTTGAGCCAGATCCGCTTCACGGCCGGCTACGGCGCCGAATACCAGCACGAGTCGGTGTCGTTCAGCCAGGCGCTGCTGCACGCGACGACGAAGCTCAAGGTGCTCGCGGCGATCCTGCCGGGGCCGTGGCATCCGGCCGTGGTCGCGAAGCAGCTTGCCACGATCGACCACATTTCGAACGGACGCATTGCGATCAACGTGGTGAGCGGCTGGTTCAAGGGCGAGTTCACCGCGATCGGCGAGCCGTGGCTCGAGCACGACGAACGCTATCGGCGCTCGAAGGAATTCATCCAGGCGCTCAAGGGCATCTGGACGCAGGACAATTTCACGTTCAAGGGCGACTTCTACCGCTTCAACGACTACACGCTGAGCCCGAAGCCCGTGCAGAAACCGCACCCGGAGATCTTCCAGGGCGGCAGCTCGCGCGCGGCGCGCGACAACGCGGCCAGCGTGTCGGACTGGTACTTCACGAACGGCAATACGCCGGAGAACCTGAAGGCGCAGATCGACGACATCCGCGCGAAGGCCGCTGCGAACAACCATCGCGTACGGATCGGCGTCAACGCGTTCGTGATTGCACGCGACACCGAGGAAGAGGCGAAGGCCGTGCTTGACGACATCATCCGGCACGCGCATGTCGAGGCAGTGAATGCGTTCGGCGATGCGGTGAAGGAGGCCGGCAAGGCGTCGCCGGAAGGCGAGGGCAACTGGGCGAAATCGACGTTCGAGGATCTCGTGCAGTACAACGACGGCTTCCGCACGAACCTGATCGGCACGCCACAACAGATCGCCGAGCGGATCGTCGCGCTGAAGGCGATCGGCGTCGATCTCGTGCTCGCCGGGTTCCTGCATTTCATCGAGGAAGTCGAGTACTTCGGCAAGCGCGTGCTGCCGCTTGTGCGCGAACTGGAAGCGCAGCGGCAGGCGGTTGCCGCGTGATGCGCGGCGCCTGCGCGCTGAAGTGCTGAGGCGCTGAGGCGCTGAGGCAGGCCGCGCACCGGGCGGGCGAACGGACGGCCTGCGATGAGCATCGCAGGTGAGGCGCCTGACGCTTCCCCTATCGAAACAGGCGGTCGACGGATGCCTGCGCGGCGTCGTCGATCCATGCAGATTTTTGCCGGAAACTTCATGTCCACGGAAATCATCGAAGAACACACGCGGCCGCAAGCAGACGCTGCGCCGGTTCCCGTCATCGGCTCCGATGGCGAAGCGCTCGACGTCGCGCATCAGGTCGCGGCGCGACTCGCCGAACATGCGGCGCTGCGCGATCGCGAACGGAAGCTGCCGTACGACGAAATCGAGTTGTTCTCGTCGAGCGGACTGTGGGGGATCACCGTGCCGCGCGAATACGGCGGCGCGGAAGTGTCGAACGTCACGCTCGCGGAAGTGATTGCGATCGTCTCGCAGGCGGACCCGTCGATCGGGCAGATTCCGCAGAATCACTACTGCCTGATCGAGGATATTCGTCTCGAAGGCAACGATGCGCAAAAACGCTTCTTCTTCGATCTCGTGCTGAAGGGCGCGCGCTACGGCAACGCGTTTTCGGAAGCGGGCGGCAAGAACGTGCTCGACATCCGGACGCGCGTGCGCCGCGACGGCGACGGATTCGTGCTGAACGGCCGCAAGTTCTACTCGACCGGTACGCTGTTCGCGCACTGGATTCCGGTGCTGGCCCTCGACGAGGCGGACCAGGCGGTACTTGCATTCGTGCGGCAGGGCGCGCCGGGGCTTACCGTGGTCGACGACTGGAGCGGCTTCGGCCAGCGCACCACCGCGAGCGGCACGGTGATCGCCGAGAACGTGCGCGTGAGCGCGTTCGAGATCTTTCACACGCAGCGTTCGTACGATCGCCCGACCTTCGCGGGCCCGTTCGCGCAGATCACGACGGCCGCGATCGATCTCGGCATCGCGCGTGCCGCGCTGCAGGACACGATCGCATTCGTGCAGCAGCATGCGCGGCCCTGGATCGACAGCGGCGTCGAACGCGCAAGCGAGGACCCGCTGACGATCGCGCAGATCGGCGATATCGCGTACCGCGTGCATGCGGCCGAAGCGCTGCTCGCGCGCGCGGGGCGCTTCGTCGACGTCGCGAAGCGCGAGCCTGACGAGGACACGGTCGCGCAGGCCGCGATCGCCGTCGGCGAGGCGAAGATCGCGACGACCGAGGTATCGCTGCTCGCGGCGAGCAAGCTGTTCGAACTGGGCGGCAGCAAGTCGACGCTCGCGAAATACAACTTCGACCGCCACTGGCGCAACGCGCGCGTGCATACGCTGCACGATCCCGTGCGCTGGAAATACCACGCGATCGGCAACTACTACCTCAACGGCGTGAAGCCCGCGCGCCATTCGTGGAACTGACGAACCCGCGCCGGCGTCGCTGCCGCGACGTCGTTCCGATGCGCGCCGCGGCGCATTTTCGTACGGGCGCACGCAGCGGCCCGCGTCGAGGCCATGCCACGGACGCGGCACACGCCGCGCCGCCCCAATCATGACAAGGTGAATCGATGAGCCATCCAGCCACACCCGCGCAGGCGCTGCCCGCGCCGAGCACCGCGCCGCAGGCAGGCGGCCTGCGGCGCAATTACCTGAGCCTGCCCGAGCTGATCGCGCAGTCGATCGGCCTCGTCGGCGTGTCGGGCGGGATCGGCGTGCTGATTCCCGCCGTGTTCGCGACGGCCGGCAACGGCACCTGGCTCGCGTACCTGTTCGCGATCGTCGCGCTGCTGTTCTCGTCGTGGAGCATCTCGGTGTTCGCGCGCGATTCGGCGTCGCCGGGCGCGCTGTATGCATACGTGTCGGCCGGCATCGGGCCGACCTGGGGCGCCATCTGCGGCTGGTCGCTGCTGATCGCCTATGCGGTGGCCGCGGCGGGCATCCTGCAGGGCACGATCAACACGTTTCTCGTGCTCGGCCGCGAAACGGGGCTGCTCGGCGGCGCCACGCCGCTCGGCACGGTGCTCGGCCTCACGGTCGTCACCGCGTTTGCCGCGTGGTACATCGCGTTTCGCGACATCCGGCTGTCCACGCGCTTCACGCTGTTCGTCGAGCTCGCGACGCTGCTGCTGATCGCCGCCGTCGTGATCGGAACGATCGCATTCGGCGGTCATCCCGTCGATCGCGCGCAGCTCACGCTCGAAGGCGTGAAGCCGACGCAGCTGCAGCTCGGGATGGTGCTGGCGTTCTTCAGCTTCACCGGGTTCGAGAGCGCGACCGTGCTCGGCGCCGAGGCGCGCGACCCGTTCCGCGCGATTCCGCGTGCGGTGCTGATCAGCGTGGTCGGGCCGGCGCTGCTGTTCGTGGTGGGCGCGTACGGGATGGTCGGCGCGTTCCACGGGCAGACGCCGCCGCTCGATCGCGTCGACGGGCCGCTCGCGGTGCTCGCGCATCGGCTGGGCGCCGGGTGGGTCGGGGTGCTGATTGACGCAGGGGTGGCGCTCAGTTTCTTCGCGGCGTTCTTCTCGTCGATCAACGCGGCGGCGCGCATCGTCTATACGTTCGGGCGGCAGGGCGTGCTGCATGCGTCGACCGGGCGCGCGCACGAGACGAACGCGACGCCGCACGTCGCGGTCGCGCTGATCGCGGTGCTCGCGCTGGCGACGGCGCTGGTGCTGACCGCACGCGGCACGGCGCTGCTCGATTCGTACGGCTATCTCAGCTCGATCGCCACCTACGGCTGGCTGCTCGCCTATGTGCTGGTCGCGATCGGCGCGCCGCTCTATCTGCGTCGGCAACGCAGGCTTCGCGCGCGGCACGTCGCGATCAGCGTCGTCGCGGTCGTGCTGCTCGCGATTCCGCTCGCCGGCAGCGTGTATCCGGTGCCGGACGGCGTCTATGCATGGCTGCCTTATGTGTTCGTCGCGTTGCTGGCGGTCGGGCTCGCGTGGTTCGTGGCGCTGCGCGTGCGGTTTCCGGAGCGGCTGCGCGACCTGGAGGCCGAATTGCTGACGAAGTGAACGCGCGGCGGCGCGATGTACCTCGGTACGTTCGTCGCAGCCGTCACGCCACAGCCGCCATGCTCGACGCCTCGACGAGCATCTGCACGCCGAGGCCGCCGAGCACCGCGCCCATCGCCCAGCGTTGCGCGAGCAGCAGCGCCGGCCGCCCGTGCAGGAACGTCGCGATGCGGCTCGAGCCGATCGCGACCAGTCCGTTCGCCGACACGAACGCCGCGATCAGCAATGAGCCGAGAAAGAGCGACTGGCCGAACACGCTGCCTTGCCGGTAATCGATGAACTGCGGCAGCAGCGACACGAACAGCATCGCGAGCTTCGGATTCAGCACGCTGGTCGTCGCGCCCATTGCGAGCAGCCGCAGCGGCTGCTCGTTCGGCAGCGTCTTCACCTCGAACGGTGAACGGCCGCCGGGCCGGACAGCCTGCCACGCGAGGTAGAGCAGATACGCGGCGCCCACCACGCCGAGCACGGTGCCCGCGTACGGCACGCTCAGGAACAGCGTCGTGATCCCGAACGCGGCGCCGAACATGTAGAACAGATAGCCCACCGTCACGCCGGCCAGCGAAATCAGCCCGGCGGTGCGCCCTTGCGCGATCGAGCGCGACATCACGTAGACCATGTTCGGCCCCGGCGTGATCGCGAGCATGCCGCCGATGACCAGGAATCCGTAGAGCGAGCCGGAGGTATGCATGGTTACAGCTTCCCGCGATGAATGTCGATGACGTCCATTGTCCGGCGTTGGAGGAGGACAGTAAAACGGGATAAACTGAATCGATTGATCAGATTTTCTGAATGACATGAAAAAGCTCGATCTCGATGTGCTGGCGATGGTGGTGGCCGTGACGGAGTCCGGCTCGTTCGCGCAGGGCGCGCAGGCGGTGCACCGGTCGCCGTCGGCGGTGAGCATGCAGATCAAGGCGCTGGAGGATGCACTCGGCAAGCCGCTGTTCATCCGCGACACGCGCAACGTCACGGCCACCGACGACGGCCGCATGCTCGCCGAATACGGCCGCCGGATGCTGGCGCTGCGCGACGAGGCGTGGGCGTCGGTCGTGCGGCCGGAGATCCGCGGGCGCGTGACGATCGGCGTGCCGGACGACTACATCTCGTCGCTGCTGCCGCAGGTGCTCGGCAAGTTCGCCGCGATGCATCCGCGCGTCGAAGTGCGCGTGATCGGCCAGCCGAGCAGCGCGCTGGTGCCGATGCTGAAGGACAACACCATCGATCTGGCCTGCCTCACGCGCATCAAGGGCGTGACCGGCGAGCTGGTGCGGCGCGAGCCGATCGTGTGGACCGGCTCGGCGAAACGCAACGTATGGGAAGAGCGGCCGCTGCCGGTCGCGCTCTTCACGCACGGCAGCATGGCGCGCGATCACGCGCTCAAGGCGCTGAACCGGCAGAAGATTCCGTTCCGGATGTCATACGAAAGCCCGAGCTTCCTCGGCTTGCTCAGCATGGTCGAGGCCGGCCTCGCGATCGCGCCGCTCGCGCGTTGCAGCATTCCCGCGCATCTCGTCCGGCTGTCGCAGAACGAAGGGCTGCCGCCGCTCGACGCGGTCGAGGTCGTGCTGGCGCGCAGCGCGCAATCGGCGCGCCCGCTGTGCGACTACCTCGCCGAACAGATTCTCGACGAATGGCGCGCGTGAGCGCGCCGCGCGGCTGCCTGCACGTCAGCACGATTTCAGCAGCCATTCCCGAAACGCGACCAGCGACGGCAGCGTGTCGTTTTCCGGCGGATACACGAGGTAGTAGCTGCGCTGGCTGGTGATCGCGTCGCCGATCGACACGAGCTCGTTGCGGCTCAGCTCGTCTTCCACCAGCACCTTCGGCACGAGGCCGATCCCCATTCCCGCCCGCACGGCCTGGATCAGGTGCGACGTCAGCTCGAAACTGGGACCGATGCGCATCTCGCGATGATCGAGCCCGAAATGCGAGAACCATTCGGCCCACGCGTGCTGATTGCTCGTCACGCCCAGCAGCGTCTGCCCGGCCGCCCATGCCGGCGCACGCGGAGCCGCCTTGCGGCGCGCGGCTGACTCGGGGCTCGCGATCGCGATCAGGAACTCGTTGTACAGCCGGTGCGCGTGCAGGCCGGGCCAGTCGCCCGCGCCGACGGTGATGGCCGCGTCGAGATCGTCGGTATGGAAGTCGATGCCGCCGATCCGCGAATGCAGGTGCACGGTCACGCCCGGATGCGCGGCATAGAAATCGTGCAGGTGCGGCAGCAGCCATTTCGAGCCGAAGGTCGGCAAGGTCGCGAGCCGCAGCGTGCCGGCGCCGGCCTGGTGCGACATCGCCTGCAGCGTCGCGCCGCGGATGCGCCCGAGCGCGCCGCTCAGCTCGACGAAGTAGCGCCGGCCGACTTCCGTCAGCTTCACGGAGCGGCCTTCACGCCGGAACAGCGGCACGCCGAGCTGATCCTCGAGCGTCTGGACCTGCCGGCTGATCGCGCTCTGGCTCAGCGACAGCTCGTCGGCCGCACGCGTGTAGCTTTCGTGGCGCGCGGCGGCCTCGAACACCAACAGCAGCGACATGGACGGGGTCAGGCGACGGTAATTCATGAGTTTTATGCAAGTTTTGCCGGGGGAGAATTCGTTTGTTTCTCGCGCTGATTCGCACGATACTGGATTTCCGGGCTGCGTGGAATCTTGCTCAAAACTCATGTTTTCGATCGAGGCCGCGCACCGGCTCCCTCCACATTGCGCTTTCATCCCATGCCGATCGCTCCGTTGCCCCGTCCCGCCAGCCCGCCCGAGGCTCGTTACCGCGACTTTCTCGCCGCCCTCCAGGCGGCCGGATTCGCCGGCGAAATCCGCGCGGACCATGCGAACCGGACCGTGCAGGCGACCGACAACTCGATCTACCAGCGCCTGCCGCAGGCGGTGATCTGTCCCGCGCATGCGGACGACGTGCGGCTGCTCGCGCGCCTGCTCGCCGAACCTGCGCACCGCGACGTCGCGGTGGCGGCGCGCGGCGGCGGCACGGGCACCAACGGGCAGTCGCTGACCGACGGCGTGGTCGTGGACCTGTCGCGCAACATGAACCGGATCCTGGAGATCAACGCCGGCGAGCGCTGGGTGCGCGTGCAGGCGGGCGTCGTCAAGGACCAGCTCAACGCCGCGCTGAAGCCGCATGGCCTGTTTTTCGCGCCCGAGCTGTCGACGTCGAACCGCGCGACGGTCGGCGGGATGATCAACACCGACGCGAGCGGGCAGGGCAGCTGCACGTACGGCAAGACACGCGACCACGTGCTCGCGCTCGACTTCGTGCTGATGGGCGGCGAGCAGCTGCACAGCGACGCGCTCGCGGACGACGAACTGGAACGCCGCTGCGCACGGCAGGACCGGGTCGGCAAGGTCTATCGCACCGCGCGCCGCATCAGCGACGAAAAGGCCGCGCTGATCGACGCGAAGTTTCCGAAGCTCAATCGCTGCCTGACCGGCTACGATCTCGCGCACCTGCGCGAACCGGACGGCCGCTTCAACCTGAACAGCGTGCTGTGCGGCGCCGAAGGCTCGCTCGGTTTCGTGGTCGAGGCGAAGCTGAACGTGCTGCCGATCCCGAAGTATTCGGTGCTGGTCAACGTGCGCTACGCCGGCTTCATGGACGCGCTGCGCGATGCGCGCGCGCTGCTCGAACTCAAGCCGTTGTCGATCGAGACGGTCGACTCGAAGGTGCTGATGCTCGCGATGAAGGACTTCGTGTGGAGCAGCGTGGCCGAGTATTTCCCGCAGGACGATGCGCGTCCGACGCTCGGCATCAACCTGATCGAATTCTGCGGCGACGACGCCGGCGACGTCGATGCGCGCGTGCGTGCGTTCGTCGAGCATTTGCGCACCGACACGAGCGTCGAGCGCCTCGGCCACACGGTCGCGACCGGCGACGACGCGGTGAAGCGCGTGTACGCGATGCGCAAGCGCGCGGTCGGCCTGCTCGGCAACGTGCAGGGCGAGGCGCGCCCGCAGCCGTTTGTCGAGGACACCGCGGTGCCGCCCGAGAATCTCGCCGCGTACATCGCCGAATTCCGCGCGCTGCTCGACGGCCACGGGTTGCAGTACGGGATGTTCGGCCACGTCGACGCGGGCGTGCTGCACGTGCGCCCGGCGCTCGACATGAAGGACCCGAAGCAGGCCGCGCTGGTGCGGCCGGTGTCGGACGCGGTGGCCGAACTCACGCAGCGGCATGGTGGCCTTCTATGGGGCGAGCACGGCAAGGGCGTGCGCTCCGAATATGCGCCGGCGTTCTTCGGCGAGCTGTATCCGTCGCTGCAGCAGCTGAAGGCCGCGTTCGATCCGCACAACCAGTTCAACCCGGGCAAGATCGCGACGCCGCCGGCGCGCACGCTGCGGCTCTTGAAGATCGACGAGGTGCCCACGCGCGGCGATCACGACCGGCAGATCGACGAGCGCGTGTGGCAGAGCTACGGCACGGCGATGCACTGCAACGGCAACGGCGCGTGCTACAACTTCGATCCGGACGATGCGATGTGCCCGTCGTGGAAGGCGACGCGTGAACGCGTGCAGTCGCCGAAGGGGCGCGCGTCGCTGATGCGCGAATGGTTGCGTCTGCAAGGACAGGCCGGCGTCGACGTCGTCGCGGCCGCGCGTGCGCGACAGCCGTTCCTGCGCGGTTTCGCGCAACGCTGGCGCAACAGCCGCGCGGCGCGCAACGGCGAAGCCGACTTTTCGCACGAGGTGTACGACGCGATGGCCGGCTGCCTCGCGTGCAAGTCGTGCGCGGGGCAGTGCCCGGTCAAGGTCAACGTGCCCGAGTTCCGCTCGCGCTTTCTCGAGCTGTATCACCAGCGCTACTTGCGGCCGCTGCGCGACTACCTGATCGGCTCGCTCGAATTCACGATGCCGTGGATGGCGCGCGTGCCCGCGCTGTACAACGGCCTGATGCGCGCCGGCTGGGTGCGCACGCTGCTCGAGCGGCACGTCGGCATGGTCGATAGTCCGCTCCTGAGCCGCTTCGACCTCGCGGCCGTGATCCGGCAATGGAAGGTGCGGCCGGCCGAGCCGCAGGCGCTCGCCGCGTTGAGCGATGCGCAGCGCGCACTCAGCGTCGTCATCGTGCAGGACACGTTCACGCGTTATTTCGACACCGAGCAACTGGCGACGCTGATCGAACTGGCCGCGCGTATCGGCTTCCAGGTGTGGCTCGCGCCGCTCGCGCCGAACGGCAAGGCGCTGCACGTGCAGGGCTTTCTTCGCGCGTTCGAGCAGGCGGCGATTCGCAACGCGACGCAACTGGCCGCGCTCGCGCGCTCGGGTGTCCCGCTCGTCGGCCTCGATCCGGCGATGACGCTCACGTATCGGCAGGAATACCTGAAGGTGACGGGGCTCGCCGACGTGCCGAAGGTCGCGCTGCCGCAGGAGTGGTTGCTGGATGCGATGCCGGAGGCCGGGGCGGGCGCGCACGGCGTATCGGCAGCGTACCGGCTGCTGCCGCATTGCACCGAGAAGACCAACGCGCCCGACAGCGGCAAGCAGTGGGCGCAGGTGTTCGCGCGTCGCGGGTTGCGCCTGGCGGTTCAGGCGGCAGGGTGCTGCGGGATGTCGGGGACCTACGGGCACGAGGCGCGCAACCTGCAGACGTCGCGCACGATCTATGCGCAATCGTGGGCCGCGCATGTCGATGCGCCCGAAGAGGAGGGTGAAGCGCTGGCGACCGGGTATTCGTGCCGCAGCCAGGTGAAGCGCATGTCCGCGCGGCAGGTGCGTCATCCGCTGCAGGCGCTGCTCGAGCACGTGCGTGCGGCGGCGTGACGGGCGGGCCGCGAGCGCGGCGCGGCAGCGCGCGTGACGGTGTCGAGCGGCACCGACGACCGCTACCGACCGCTGCGGCTCAGGAGCCGGCTTTCGCGGTCTTTCGCGTGCGCGGCTTGTCCGCGACCGGAAACGCGCCGACGCCGCGCGGCCGTTTCGGCTCGATGCCCGTCTTGCCGATCACGTGCCGGAAATCGATCTCGTGCGCGGCGAGCGCGCCGATGAGTGTCGCGATGACCGCGAGGTGGGAAGGGACGGTGCCCTTGCTCGAATAGTTCGTGATGGAACTTTCGTTCATCCGGATCAGCCGGGCGAACTCGCGCGCCGTCAACTGCGCTTTCTTCAACTCCTGTTGAAATTCCGCGTACGCCATTGCACACATGTCGCCTCGTCTCCGCAAAACTTGAATCGGCCCCGCGCGACGCCGGCGCAAACGGGTGGCGTTCCCGTCGTGCCGGCGTCGCGAGGCGTTACATCTTCACCTGGTCGAGGAAGGTCTTCTTGCCGCTCTTGTAGCCGTAGATCGAGATGATCCCGTGCGTCAGGTCGCCCTTCGCGTCGAACGTCGTCGTGCCGATCACGCCTTCATATTTCGTCGACGGCATCGCGGCGAGGATCTTCGCCGGGTCCGTCGAGTTCGCGCGCTTCATCGCGTCGACCGCGATGTAGACCGCGTCGTACGCGAACGGCGCATCGAACTTGATGCCCTGGTTGAAGCGCTTCTGGTACTTGGCGAGGAACGCCGCGCCGCCCGGCATCTTCTCGAGCGCCGCGCCCGCCTGCGAGCACAGCACGTTGTCGGCGGCCGGGCCGGCCAGCTGGGCGAGCGAGTCGGTGCACACGCCGTCGCCGGACAGGATCTTCGCGCGCAGGCCGAGCTGCTTCGCCTGCTTCGCGAGCGGGCCGCCGGTGGCGTCCATGCCGCCGTACATGATCGCGTCCGGGTTCTCGCCCTTGACCTTGGTGAGAATCGCGCGGAAGTCGACGGCCTTGTCGTTGGTCGCGTCGTGCGACAGCACCTTCAGGCCGAGTGCCTTCGCCTTCTTCTCGAATTCGTTCGCGAGGCCCTGGCCGTATGCGGTCGAATCGTCGATCACCGCGACGCTCTTCACGCCCTTCGACTGCGCGTAGCTCGCGAGTGCCGGACCTTGCTGCGCGTCGGTCGCGACCACGCGATACGTGGTCTTGAAGCCCTGCAGCGTGTAGGTCGGGTTCGTGGCGGACGGCGAGATCTGCACGATGCCCGCGTCGCTGTAGATCTTCGACGCCGGGATCGACGTGCCCGAGTTCAGGTGGCCGATGACGGCGACGACCTTGTCGTCGACGAGCTTCTGCGCGACCTGCGTGGCCTGGCGCGGGTCGGCCGCGTCATCCTGCGCGTCGAGCTGCAGCGTGATCTTCTGGCCGCTGATCGTCAGGCCCTTCGCATTGATTTCTTCCACCGCGAGGCGCGCACCGTTCTCGTTGTCCTTGCCGAGGTGCGAAATGCCGCCCGTCGTCGGTTCGACGCTGCCGATCTTCACGACCTGGTCGGCCATCGCGCCCGACGCGGCCGCAAATGCGGCGGCGGCCAGTGCGACGGTGATCAGGGGTTTGCAGCGCATGCCGACAGTGCTTCGTTCCATCTGCCATCTCCGTTGATTGATATTTCTGGTGCCGTCCGGTTTGCCGCGCGCCCTTGTGAGGCGGTCGGTGTGCCGGACGAATCTCCGTGACCCGTGACGGGCCCGGCTTGCATGTCGCCCGGGGCTCGCACGAGCGAGCGGGCGATTGCGTCCGGCGACACGCAATTCGTATGAATATATCCGAACGCGCTTGCGCCCGCTTCCGCGAATTGCCCGGCCTTGCGCAAATGTGATGCGATGGCGCAGCCGTTTCGCGATGCGTCGCGCAGGTGTGAGCGTCTTGCGCCGTCGATTGCTTCGATTATTCGATCGGGCCGATTCCGATGACCATGGACAGCGCGACGCAATCAATCCGGCACTGTTCGGTCGATTCGTCTGCACAGTTTCATCGCCGTGGCGCTGCTCGAGATGCCGCCACCCGCTTGTTGCAACTAACGGTCGAGCCCGGCGGCGTCGACGAATCGCGGCGGGTCGACCGGCGCAGCGTGCGCGTCCTGCTTTGCAGATGACGAGGCCGGTTCGGCCCACTGCCGGCTCGTCCGGCCCGCCGTTGCCGTCCGGCGCGGCCGCATGCCTACGTCCGTCCGCGCAAGGCCACGAATATCACGCCGGCAATCGCCAGCAGGCCGCCGCACAACGTTTCGATGCCGGGCCGCTCGCCTGTCAGCGCCATCGACAACACCGTCGCGACGGCCGGTGTCAGGTACAGGAAATTGGCGGCGCGCGCCGCGCCGAAGTAGCCGAGCGCGAAGGTCCAGGTCGCGTAACCCAGCGCGGCGGGAAAGATGCCGAGCACCAGGACGGCGAGTGCCGTGTCGCGTGACGCGCCGCCGCCGCCGAGCGATGCGAGCGCGCCGGGCAACCAGGGCGTGAGCAGCAGCGCACCGGCCAGCAGCGTATACGCGGTGCAGGGCAGCGCGCCGTAGACGGGAATCAGCCGCCGCTGCAGCACGAAATAGCTGGCCGAACACAATGCCGCGCCGAGGATCAGCGTGCTGCCGGAGCCGAGCACGAGGCCGCCGGGCTGGCCGTGCGCGATCACGGCGATGCCGGCCAGGCTGACCAGCGAACCGAGCCATCCGCGGCGATTGAAGCGTTCGCGCAGAAACACCGCCGCCAGCAGCGCCGTGAAGATCGGCAGCGTGTTCACGATGAAGCTCGCCGCGCCGGCCGACACGGTCTGCTCGCCGGTATTGAGCAGCGCGTTGTAGAGTGCGATGCCGAGCAGGCCGCAGACGAGAAAGCGCAACGCGTCGCGTCTGGCCGGCATGCGAGGCCGCCGCCATGCGAGCCATGCGATCGCGAGCACCGCCGCGGTCGCGAAGCGCGCGGCCGCGAGTTGCAGCGGGGCCAGCCCGTGCAGGCCGATCCGGATGAACGGGAAGGCGGAGGCCCACGAGACGATCGTGAACGCCACCGCGCCGGCCGCGACGAGCGGCAGTCGCGCGCTGCGCGACGAGGGGGAGGAAAGCGTGTTCATGCGGCAATGGTGTGGCGACGCGAGATGTTAAGCTAGCGCACAGATCAACCAGCGGGTATGAATATGGCTCACAGCTCGGTGCGACGCCGGGCCGATGGCCCGGCGCGCACGCAGCAGCATGCGGCGGACGCGCTGCCGTCGGTCGCGCCGGCACCCGGCCCGCGGCCGCCGCTGGCCAGCCTGGAAACCGTCTGTGCGGTGGCGCGGCTGGGCTCGTTCCTGGCGGCCGCCGACGCGTCCGGCGTCACGCACGGCGCGATCAGCCGGCGCGTGGCGGCCGTCGAGAACTGGCTTGGCATGGCGTTGTTCGAACGTCATGCGCGCGGCGTGCGGCTGACGCCGGACGGCCAGCGTTTCGTCGGCCGGATCGAACAGGCGTTCGCGATCATCGACGGCGCGGCCGACCAGTGGCGCTCGCCGCGTACGCCGCGACTGGTCAGGATGAGCGTGGTGCCGGCATTCGCGCAGCTCTGGCTGCTCGAGCGCCAGCACGCGCTCGAGAGCGAGGCGCCCGCGTTGCGCATCGAGCTCGGCATCGAACTTCGCAATGTGGACATCGCCGCCGGCGAAGCGGATCTGTCGATCCGGTACGGGCGCGGCAACTGGCGTCAGCTCGAAACCAGCGCGTTCATGCCGGAGACGCTCCATCCGGTCGCGCATCCGCGGCTCGCCGCGCAGCTGGCCGCGCGGCGCCGTCGCAACGACGCCGCCGCGCTGCTCGAGATGCCGCTGCTGCACGACTCCGACGTGACCGGCTGGCGCACCTGGTTCGACGCGCTCGGCATACCGTTCAAGCCGCGCGCGCAGGATCGCCGTTTCGAGGACTACAACCTGGTGCTCGCGGCGGCCGAGGCGGGGCTCGGCGTGGCGCTGGCGCGAACGCCGCTCGCGGATGCGTATCTCAGGCGCAGCGCGCTCGTCCGCGTGAGCCGGCATGAGGTCGAGTCGCCGCTCAGGTATCACTTCGTGCATGCGAAGGGCGAGAATCGTCCGGAGGTGCTCGCGCTGATGGAGCGGATGCGGGCCGCGCTGGGATAGGCGGCACGGGCGTCGAGGTGTGCGACGCAGGCGACGCAGGCGGCGCGGACGGCGCCGCCGCTCGACCCGGGCTACCAGATCGTCGACAATGCGACCGCGGAAAATTGCGGGACCCGACAGATTAACGAGAATCGAGCGTGTTGAACCGTTCGAATGCAGAGGGAATGAGGAATGAATAGACCAGACAAGTCGTCGAAAGCGCGTGCGGCGCTCGACCAGCTGTTTTCGGGCATGGCGCCCGCGGACGCGCAGCAGCGCGCGTCGCGCCCGGGCAACCCGTTCGAAGCGGCAGGCGACCCCGCCGGCGCCGACGGCCGCGTCGAAGTCACGTTGTCGACGAGAATCCAGTTGCGCGGATACCCGGGCGCGGATGCGTTCATGAAGCGCATGGCCGAAGCCTGGGGCCTCACGTGGGGCCCGTACGACGCCGTGCGGGCGACGGCGACGCTGCCGGCCGGCTGGCGCTCGCGCCGGCTGCCGGAAGTCACGCAGATCGTCGACGAACGCGACGTGCTGCGCGCGGAAAGCAGCCTGCAGGGCGGCGAGATGTCGTATCTGAAAGTGCATCCGCGCTATTACATCGATGCGCGCAAGGGGGTCGGCTGGCGCAAGTCGTCGAAGGCGTCCGACGACCCGGATCTCGACGGCCCCGACTGGAACTGCTACGTGATGGATCGGGAAAAATCCGCCGAGGTGCACGAGCTGACGACGTCGTCGTCGAAGGCCGATCTGGACAACGCGCGTGCGACGTTGCTGAAGTGGCTCGACGAGCACTACCCGAAGCATCGTGATCCGTTCGCATACTGGACGGATTGCGAACGTCCGCTGTAAGTCCGCACGGCGCGCGGCCATCGCGGAGCACCATTGAAACAGGACGGTCCGGTCCCGATTCTCTGGGCAGCGTTCGGCGCGGCGGTCGGCTCGACCGTCATCGAGCTGCTGCTCTGGCCGATTGCCGGAGAAGACCCCTTTCACAACCTGCTGCGCGACGCGCGCCTGACGGCCGCCCTCGTGATGGGGCGAGCCGTGCTCGGCGCGTCCCCGGGCTTCGATCCGACGATCATGGGCGTGGCGACGCTGGTGCATGCCGCGTTGTCGCTTGCCTATACGGCCGTGCTGGCGAGGATGGTGCGCAACCTGTCGCCCGGCGCCGCGCTGGTGGCGGGCGGCGCGTTCGGACTGGTGCTCTACGGTATCAACCTGCACGCGTTCACCGCGATCTTCCCGTGGTTCGTTCCGGTGCGCGGCGCGATCACGCTGATCGCCCATGTGGTCTTCGGCGTGATGGCGGCGGGCGTCTACTGCATCGTCCGGCGTTCGGCGCGCGCATGATCGTCGGCGGTTCGTGCATCACGCATGCGTATCCCGACCCCAGGAATAATCGGCCATGCCACATCGTCTAATGGTCGGGTGACCCTATACGAAGCCGCGCGTCGTCCGTGACGCCAAGGCTCGGGTGGTCGGGGGCAACAATGCAGGAGCCGATCATGTGCAACTTGTTTCGGGTCGGGATGGGCGTCGTCTGTCTCGGCTGCTCCATGTGCGTGCTTGCGCAAACCTATGACGACTCGCCGGACGAAGGCGCCCGCTGCCGTGCGGTCGTCATGCAAGCGGAAATCGACGGCACGGAACAGCAGATCGTCGGGCGCGCGTGCCGGCAAGGCGACGGCACCTGGCAGATGATGCAGAGCACGGACGGCAGCATCGTGTGGTATCCGGATACCGCCTATCCGTACGCCGACCCGTGGTACTGGGGACCGGCGGTGTTCGTCGGCACGGGCGTCAGCTTCGTCTTCATCGACCGTTTCCATCATCGCCATCACTTCGACCACTTCGGTCACGTCGGCCACTTCGACGGGGGCATGCGTGGTCGTGTCGGTGCTCCGATGGGCACCGGCTTTCACCGTGGCCCGGTGTTCGTCGGCGGTGAGCACGGGTTCGGGGGAATGAGGCGGCATTGAGCCGGCGTACATGGCGCGGCGGACGCCCACCGCAGTGTGCGTGCGCCGCGTCGTTGCGATCTCGCATTACGCGCGCGCGAGCGGCTCGCTTACTTCAACGCCCCTTCGGCCACCAGCACTTCATGTGCAGCCTTGAACGCGCCGAGCCCGTGCGGGATCCCGGAATACGCGGTGGCATGCAGCAGCGTCGCCTTGATTTCATCGACGCTCACGCCGTTGTTGAGCGCGCCTTTCACGTGCAGCTTGAGCTCGTTCGTATGACCGGCGGCGGTCAGCATCGCGAGATTGAGCAGGCTGCGCGTCTTGCGGTCGAGTGTTTCATCGCCCCATGCCCAGCCCCACGCCCATGCCGTGGTTGCGCGCTGGAACGCCATCATGAAGGCGTCGGCCTTTTCCATCGACGCATCGACATATTCCGGGCCGAGCACTTCCCGGCGGATCGGCAAGCCCTTCTGAAACAGCGCATCATCTTCGTTCATGATCGATTTCCCCGGTTATTCCAAAGCCCCGGCGCCCGCCGGGCACCGTCCGCGCGAACGCGAACCGTCCTTCGACGCGAACAGGTAGCAGACCGTCGCGGTGACGACGAGGCCCACCATCCACGATACGTCGGCGCCGCCGAGAACCGATGCCCACGCGCCGTGGAAGAAGCTCTCCTCCATGAACGGCACCTGGACCGCAATCCCGAACGCGTAGATCGCGATGGCCCTGACGTTGAACGCCCCGTACACGCCACCGCTGCTGCTGATGATTTCCGTGACCCGGTAGCGGCGGTTGTTGACCAGGTAGAAGTCGATCAGGTTGATCGCGATCCACGGTGCCAGCACGATGCGCAGCGCGAAGATCGCGTTGAGGAAGATCGAGATGAAGTTGCTCGACGCCCACAGTGCAGCCGCGGTCGACGCCACCAGCAGGACCGCCGACACGACGACGCGCACGTTGCGGCCGGGCACCCAGTGCGGCCGGAACGTCTGCGCGGCGGTGATGAACGACAGCACCGCGCCATACAGGTTCATCCCGTTGTGGCCGATGATGTTGACCAGAAACAGGAAGATCAGCACGTAGCCGAACGCGCCGGTCTGCTCGCGGATCGCCTGCATCGCGTCCGTCGAATGCCCGGTGCTGACGGCGAGCACGCCGAACAGGAATGCGAAGATCGTCCCCAGTGACGTGCCGAGGTACGTGTACGCAAAGGTCTTTCCGAATCCGGCGGAAGCCGGCAGATAGCGCGAATAGTCGGACGTATAGGGCGCGAAGCTGATCTGCCAGACCGCACACAAGCCGAACATCGCGAACCAGTTGGCGAGATCGAAATGACCCTGCTGGAACATCCGCGCATCGAGGCCCGGCACCATCAGCGCGATGCCGATCAGCAGTGCGCCACCCATGAACCACGCGCCGATCTTGTTGAAGCGATGAATGAAGTGGCAGCCGATCACACCGACCAGCGTCGCGAGCACCGCGCCGATGACGGTTGCGATCGGCACCGGCACTGCGGGCGCCGCCGTGTGGAGCGTCTTGCCCGCGAGAATGATGTTCGACACGAAGAAGCCGAGATAGATCAGCGTGGTGAAGCACACGACCAGCAGCGATCCGTAGCGGCCGAATTGCGCGCGGCTCTGGATCATCTGCGGCGCGCCGACCAGTGGCCCCTGCGCGGAAGTGAGCGCATGAAAGATCGCGCCGAAGAACTGCCCGGCCGCGATCGCGACAATCGCGCTCATGAGGTCGAGGTGGAACACCAGTACCGACGTCGCACCGGAAATCACGGCCAGCGGGGCGACGTTCGTGCAGAACCACAGGGTGAAGAGGTCGGCCGGCTTGCCGTGCCGCGCCTCCGGCGGAACATATTCGATCGAGTTGCTTTCGATGGCGAGAACGCTGCCGTCGCTTTCCTGCTTTGTCATGCTGTCTCCATCTTTATTGCCGGGGCCATGCGTCGCCGCATGCGCCTGATGACGCGCGCGGCGCGGCATGGCCCTTGCGGCCTTGAGTCGATACTGCCGGCGAAAGCGTAGCCGCTCAGCGCATCACGAACGGGTCGCCGATCGGATCGTCCGACGTGCGCAGCCACACGGACTTCGTGGTCGTGTATTCGAGCGCGGCGCTCAGGCCGCCTTCACGTCCATGCCCGGACAGCCCGAAGCCGCCGAACGGCACGAGCGGCGACACGGCCCGATAGGTGTTGATCCACACGATGCCGGAGCGCACGCGCTTCGACACGCGGTGCGCACGCGTCAGGTTGGTCGTGAAGATGCCGGCCGCGAGGCCGTAGGCGGTGCCGTTTGCCTTCTCGATCGCTTCCTGTTCGGATTCGAACGTGTCGACCGACAACACCGGGCCGAACAATTCGGTCGTGATGCTGTCGGCTTGCGCAACGCCGGTGCAGTCGAGGATCGTCGGTGCGTAGTAATACCCGTCGCGCTCCAGCCTCTTTCCGCCTGCGAGCACCTTGGCACCCTGGCGCGCCGAGTTCTCGACGACCGTCTCGATGTTGCGAAGCTGCCGTTCCGTACACAGCGGGCCGTACTCGGTTTCCCGCTCGTTGGGTGAACCCACGCGAATCCGCGACACACGCTCGACCAGCAGCGCAAGGAACTGCTCCTTGACGGAAGCCTCGATCAGCAGGCGCGACCCCGCGACGCAACTCTGGCCGCTCGCCGCGAAGATCGCGGCGACCTGCGCATTCACCGCGCTCTGGATATCGGTATCGGCGAACACGATGAACGGCGACTTGCCGCCGAGTTCGAGCGACACCTTCGCGAGGTTGTTGGCCGTGTTTCGCACGATGTGGCGCGCGGTCTCGGGGCCGCCGGTGAACGCGACCTTGTCCACGCCCGGGTGGCTGCTCAGCACCGCGCCGCATTCCGGGCCGAAGCCGGTAATGACGTTGACGACGCCCGGCGGGAATCCTGCCTCGTGCACGATGCGCGCGAACTCGAGCAACGGTCCCGGTGCTTCCTCGGACGCCTTCAGCACCACCGTGCAGCCGGCCGCGAGCGCCGGGCCGATCTTCACCGCGGACAGGAACAGCTGGCTGTTCCAGGGCACGATCGCGGCGACCACGCCGACCGGCTGCCGCTCGAGCCACACCTGCATGTCCGGCTTGTCGACGGGGATGCTGCTGCCTTCGAGCTTGTCGGCGATGCCCGCGTAGTAGCGGTAATACTCGGCGACGTACGCGATCTGGCTCGACGTTTCCCGGATGATCTTGCCGGTGTCGTTCGTTTCGATTTCGGCGAGCCGCGGTGCAGCTTTTTCGACCAGATCGGCGAGCCTGTACAGCAGCTTGCCGCGCGCGGACGCGGAAAGCCCCGCCCAGGCGGGATCGGTCAGCGCGCGACCGGCCGCCGCTACCGCGCGGTTCACCTCGTCGGTGCGGGCTTCCGGCATCTGCGCCCACACGGCGCCGGTCGCCGGATTGATGCTGCCGAACGTGGCGACACCGGGCCCGAACTGCCCGTCGATATACAGCTGAAATTGCACATTCATGGCATCGCCCCCTTACTGGAACGCCGGCATCACGTCGCGGATCATCCGCTCGAGCGACGCCTTCTTGCGCTCGAAGCTCATGCCGGTATCGATCCAGAACGAGTACTCGTCGAAGCCGAGCTCTTCATAGGCCTTCAGGCGCCCGATCACTTCCGCGGGCGTGCCGATCACGTTGTTCTTGCGCATCGCTTCCGGCGTGTAGAAGGGGTGCGCCGCGATTTCGTCGCGGCTCAGCGGCTTGATCATCCCGCGGCTGACCGGACGCTCGTTCTTGAACCACGCGCCGAAGTAGTTGTAGAACACGTTGACTTCGTCGGCGGCCAGCTGTGCGTCGTCCTCGCTGCTTGCCACATAGGTGTGACGCAGCAGCATGATCTGCGGGCGCGGCACGTCGCTGAACTTCGCGCACGCGGCGTTGAAGTGGCCGACGAGCTTCTCGACTTCCTCGTCACCGAGGTGCAGCGGCGTGACCTGCACGTTGCAGCCGTTGGCCACCGCGAACTCGTGGCTGTTCGGATCGCGCGCGGCCACCCAGATCGGTGGATGCGGCTGCTGCAGCGGCAGCGGTGACGACGTCGTCGACGGGAATTGCCAGAACTCGCCGCCGTGCGCGTAATCGCCTTCCCACAGCTTCTTTACGGCCGGAATGAGTTCGCGCAAGCGCTGGCCTGCGCCCCACGCGTCGAGGCCCGGCATCAGGCGCTCGTATTCGAACGAGTACGCGCCGCGCGCGATCCCGAGCTCCAGGCGGCCGCCCGTGATGATGTCCGTCATCGCGGCTTCGCCGGCGAGCTTGATCGGATGCCAGAACGGCGCGACGACCGTGCCCGTGCCGAGCCGCACGCGCTTCGTCTTGTTCGCTAGGTCGACGAGGTTGATGAACGGGTTCGGCGCGATCGTGAAGTCCATGCCGTGGTGCTCGCCGGTCCAGACGGCATGCATGCCGCCGCGGTCGGCGATCTGGCACAGCTCGACCATCTCGTCGTACAGCTGCTTTTGGCTGGTCTGGTCGGAGACGCGCTCCATGTGGACGAAAAGCGAAAAACGCATGATGTGACCTTTCAGGAAAGAAGCGGGCGGATGGTGCCGGTGCTGTGATCGCCGAAGTACAGGCCGTAACTCTTCAACTGACTCTCTTTGCGATAGCGCTCGAGCATGCTGGCGAGCGCGCTGTCCTGGAACGCGTCGGCGTCGAGGTCGTCGAGGCTCACGAATTCGCCGGCGACCGCCGCTTCGTCCGGTGCGCTGCAGAGGAACGAGATGTACTGGTAGTGCGTCTCGGTATTGTTGTAGACCGAATAGATGAAGCTTGCCGATGCGTCCGGCTGGTATTGCCGGAACAGTTCGGCGAGCGCCTTGTCGGCGCCTGCGTTGCCGATTTCCCGGGTGGGCAGCGCCCACTTGCGATCGGCCGTCTTCACCATCAGGACCTTGTCGTCGCGCGTGATGATCGCGCTGACGATGACCTTCGGTCCGGCGATGACTTCGGCCGACAGCTTCGCCGGCGTGAAGTAGCCGCCGCGGTAGTAGCCGAGCCCCGCGTAGCCGGCGGAATGGAACGCCTCGATCTTGCCGATGATGAGCGCGTGATCGCCCGCGTCGATCACCGCGTGCGTCGTGCAGTCGAACCACGCGCTGACGTCGTCGATCAGCGGGTTGCGATGCGCGCTCAGGTGCCAGCCGACGTTCGCGAAGCGATCGTCGCTCGGTCGCGCGAAGGTGTTGGAGAGGTCCTTTTGCCCTTCGGCGAGGATGTTGATCGCGAAGTGGCCGATCGTGGAAAACGTCTGGAAATTGCTCGACGTCTTCGCGATGCTGACGAGCAGCAGCGCCGGATCGAGCGACACCGACGAGAACGAGTTCGCGGTGAAGCCGAGCGGCTGGCCGTCGTCGCGCGCGGTGGTGACGATCGTCACACCGGTCATGAATGCGCCGAACGCGTCGCGCAGCTCCCGCGAGTTGATGATCGGCGTTTCCTGGCTGATTGCTTGGCTCATGTCACACTTCCGATTTCAGGGTTTCCGCCTGCGGCACGGTCTGCAGCCACGCACGCAGCGCGCGATTGACGGCGTCGGGCGCGGTCAGGTTCACCATGTGGCGCTCGTTCTCGATCACGACAGCCTTGCCGTCTTGCGCGGCCTGCGCCATTTGCCGGGCCATCTCGGGCGTCGAATTCGGGTCGTCCGACCCGGTGAGCACGAGGGCAGGGCACGCGATCCGGTGCCAGCCGTCCGCGTATATGTCGTCACCGTTCGCGAACGCGGTGTACGCGGTCGCGTAGCCGGCCAGATCGACCGACTGCAGCCACGCTTCCACCTTCCGCGCGGCGGCCTGCTGCGAGTCTTCCGCGTTGAACCAGCGCCGCAGCGGCGTATCGATGTCGATGGTGCCCGAGCGCAGTTCGGCGGCACGTTGCAGCACGGCCTCGCGCGCCTGTTCGGTGCGGCGGTACACGCCGTTCAGGACTGCCACGCGCTTGACCAGATCGGGCCGCGTCACGGCGACGCCGGCGGCGATCAGCGAACCCATCGAGTGGCCGGCAAGGTTGACGGGGCCGACCTTCAGCGCCTCGATGAACCCGACGGCCCACTGGACGAACTGCTGCAGGTCGGCGTCGGTGTCGAGCGCATCGCTCATCCCGTGGCCCGGCATGTCGACGGAGATCACGCGGAAATCGCGCGACAGGTCGTCGATCTGCGGATACCACGCGCCCGCCTGCATGCCGACCCCATGAATCAGCACCAGCGGTTCGCCGGTGCCCTGGTCGAGATAGTGGGCGACGCGCTTATTTGACAGCAGCAGGGTTCTTGACGTCATTTCCGAGCTCTGCGAGATCTTTGTAGCGGTCGCCGATGCGGTGATGCGGACGGCCGGCGGTCGCGGCGCCGATGGCGATGACCAGTTCGTCGGCGGCCGGTGCATCCGGGATCGAGAACTGGAGCGTCAGGTAGTGCGAACGGCGGCCTTCGTCATTCTTGTCCATCATCGGGATCAGCAGCGGCGCATTGGCCGGGCCGCGCGTATTGTTGAACGCGAGGTACGACTTCGCGCCGACGGCCGTGCGATAGATGTTGCCGAAGTGCAGCGTATGGATCAGCGCGGATGCATGCTCGATTTCGCCGTCGAGGCCGACGATCGCGCTCTTGCCGAACGCTTCGACCGCGTCGCCCGAACCGGCCTCGTCGAGGATCAGTTTGGTCAGGTGTTCGCCGAGCTGCGGGGCGATCGCGCGAATCTCCGGCGACAGGTCCTCGACGTACCCGCGGCCTGCCCACGGGTTCTTGATGACGGCGACGGCGCCGATCATCTTCAGTGGCTTGGCAGCGACCTTGTCGCCATCCACGTAGAGCGTCTCGACATGGAGGACGGATTTCCGAATCAGGCTCATGGCACCTTCCTTTCGTGCGTTGATTGTGCGATTCATTGTGGTATACCATGTTACGGCATGCCATGAGTGTAAACCCGTAGCAGGAATTTCCCAAGAGAGGTGACAAATGAGTGCGTACTGGATTGCCCACGTGCAGGTGCTGGATCCCGTGAAGTACAAGGACTACACGGACATCGCGCCGCAGGCGTTCAAGAAATTCGGTGCCGTGTTCCTGGCGCGTGGCGGCGCGTCGCAGACGCTGGAGGGCGATGCGTTCGAGCGCCACGTCGTGATCCGCTTTCCCGACATGGAAACGGCGCTTGCGTGTTATCACTCGCCGGAGTACCAGGCGGCGAAGGCGAAGCGGGATGGATATTGCCGGGCGCAGATCGCGATCGTCGAGGGGCTCGGGGGCTGATCGCCTGGTCGGGCGCGGGCGCAGGCCGGGCGGGATGGAAGACGCTGGCAGTTAGGTCATAATATGGCATTCCATGTTTGCGCCCGGCTCGCGGCCGGCTGCAGGCCCATACCCGTTTCCAGAGTGCCGCTCATGCAAGACCTGAAAATCGACCGCAATGCCAAGACCCTGCGCGAACTGACGCTCGACAAGCTGCGTGGCGCGATCGTGCAGGGCTATTTCCGGCCGGGTGCCCGGCTCGTCGAGCGCACGCTGTGCGATGAGCTCGGCGTCAGCCGCACGGTGGTGCGCGAGGTGCTGCGGCATCTCGAGACCGAAGGGCTGGTCGAGACCGTGTCGCGGCAAGGGCCGGTGGTCGCGCGGCTCGATCCGGCGCAAGTCGGCGAGATCTACGAACTGCGCGGCCTGCTCGAAGCCAATGCCGCGCGTGCCTGCGCAGAGCGCGCGACGCCCGAAGTCGTGCGGCAGTTGCGAGAAATTCGGGCAACGATCGAGGATGCGTTCGAGAAGCAGGAATTGCCACGTGTGCTCGAATTCACCGAGCGTTTCTACGAAACCCTGTTCGAAGCCGCAGGAAAGCAGGTGTCGCTGACGGTGGTCAAGACGCTGAACGCGCGCATCAACCGGTTGCGCGCGCTGACCATCGCGATGCCGGGACGCGGCGGCGATTCCAACACCGAGATGAACCGCCTGCTCGAAGCGATCGAGCAGCGCGACGGCAACGCGGCATCGGCCGCGTCGGCTGCGCACATCAAGCGGGTTTCCGAGCTGGCGCTGTCTGCGCTCGCGCAACAGCAGGACGAGGCATCCAGCGATAGTTGATGCAGCCCGAGCGCGAGCATCCAGACGCGCGAATTGACCCGGAAGGCCGCCGGCGTGCTACGCCGGCGGCCTTTTGTTTTGGCTATCGAATACGTGGCGATCCGCGGATGCATCATGGTTTTCCATGATTTTTGACACGTTGTTGTCGACCATAAGATGGCATACCATAATCTCATCGAGTAGCGCAGTAATCACGGGAGCACGCCATGACTGAGTCGATGACCGGGTCCACCGCGCAGCAGGCATTCGACACGCTCGGATTCCGCCGCGCCCTCGGCGCATTCGTCACCGGCGTGACGGTCGTCACGACGATCCAGCCCGACGGGTCGCCGCGCGGTTTCACCGCGAACTCGTTCACGTCGGTGTCGCTCGATCCGCCGCTGATCCTCGTGTGCATCGCGAAGACGGCATCGAGCCATGCGGTGTTCTCGGCTACGCAGCGTTTTGCCGTCAGCGTGCTGGCGGAAAACCAGACCAACGTGTCCGGCGTGTTCGCATCGAAGGCGCAGGACAAGTTCGCGCAAGTGCCATGGGACACGCGCAAGACGGGCGCACCGGTGATCCGGGATGCGGCGGCGAGCTTCGACTGCGTGACCCACGACGTGGTCGATGCAGGCGACCACGTCATTCTGATCGGGCGCGTGGTCGATTTCGCGCAGACGAGCGCGTCGCCGCTCGGCTATTGCCGCGGCGCTTACGTGAACTTCACGCTGTCGCAGGACGCGTTGTCCGCAGCAGGCGGGCATGCCGAGGTGGGTGCGATTCTCGAACATCGCGACGGGCTGGTGCTCGTCGATACGCCGCACGGGCTGCGCTTGCCGACCGGCACCCGGCTCGATCCGGCCAGTGACCCCGCGAGCCTGCGCGGCGTGCTCGCGAAGCTCGGGCTCAACGCGCATCTCGACTTCCTGTTCGCAGTTTTCGAATCGGCCGGCGGGCGCGAGGCTGGCGTCCATATCTATTACCGCGGCCGTGTTATGCCTACCGGTTCGCCGTGGTTCGACAGCAGCACCCGTATCGTGCCGCTCTGGCAAGTGCCGTGGGACGAGATCGCCGACCCCGCCGTGCGCTCGATGCTCGAACGCTACGTGCGTGAACGCCGGCAGGACGCGTACGGCATCTATGTCGGCGATACGGAGGCTGGCACCGTGCAGACACTTGCAGTCGCGCATTGAAGCGACTTGCCGCAATCAGGCGTGGCGAAGACACAAGAATCAGGATCATGATGCCGGCGAGGTTTGCGCCGCCGGTCTGAAGGCGCGTATTCGAATGGCTGCCATCCCGGCGGTCGCGACGCGCGGCGTTTCCCCTTGGAGAGAGAGACCATGAGCAGCAGAAGCATCCCGCGTTTCGCAGCGTCGCGCCTGGCATGCATTGCACCGTTGGCCGCCCTGTGCGCCGCGCCGGCACTGGCCGCCGATCCGATCGTGTTCACCAGCTGGGGCGGCACGACCCAGTCGTCGCAACAGAAGGACTGGGCGCAGCCGTTCACGCAGGCGAGCGGCATCAACGTGCTGATGGACGGGCCGACCGACTACGGCAAGCTCAAGGCGATGGTCGACAGCGGCAACGTCAGCTGGGACGTGGTCGACGTCGAGGGTGACTTCGCGTATGCGGCGGAAAAGGCAGGGCTGATCGAGCCGATCGACTATTCGGTGGTGAACAAGGCCGAACTCGACCCGCGCTTCGCGACGCCGTCTGCGGTGGGCAGCTTCTATTATTCGTTCGTGCTCGGCTACTACAAGGCGAAATACACGAGCGCGCAGCCGCAGAACTGGGCGGACCTGTTCGATACCAGGCGCTTCCCTGGCAAGCGCACCTTCTACAAGTGGTCGGCGCCGGGCGTGCTCGAGATCGCGTTGCTCGCCGACGGCGTCGCGCCCAACAAGTTGTATCCGCTCGACCTCGACCGCGCATTCAAGAAGCTCGATTCCATCAAGGGTGACATCGTCTGGTGGAGCGGCGGTGCGCAGTCGCAGCAGTTGCTCGCGTCGGGCGAAGCGCCGATCGGCATGTTCTGGAACGGCCGCCTGCATGCGCTCGCGCAGACAGGCGTGCCGGTCGACATGTCATGGAACCAGAACCTGACCGCTGCCGACATGCTCGTGATCCCGAAGGGCGCGAAGCATCGCGACGCGGCGATGAAGTTCCTCGCCGCCGCGACGGGTGCGCAGGCTCAGGCGAAATTCGCGGCCGACACCGGTTACGCGCCGATCAACGTGAAGTCGGCGGCGCTGATGCAACCGGCGATCGCGAAAACGCTCCCGGACCAGTACAAGGCCACGCAGATCAACCTCGACATGAAGTACTGGGCCGAGAATCGCGACGCGATCGCGAAGCGCTGGTACGCGTGGCAGTCGAAGTAAGCCGGCGTGGCCAGTCGTATGGATCTGAATTCTGTTAAGGAGGCCGAACCGGATCGAGCCGGCGCGGATGAGCAACGAACCTGCTTGGGGCCAGCGGTAACAGGCACTCAAGTGCTGGCGCTGGCCGACCAAGGAGCCACCATGCCAAACGTATTGAGTACCGTCGCGCATCCGAGCGCGACGCCGCCGCGCAAGCGGCGCGACTGGCGCAGCATGCGGCTGCTGACGCCCGCAGTGCTGCTGCTCGTGATCTTCTTCCTGCTGCCGGTGCTGTCACTGCTGTTGCGCAGCGTGCTCGAACCGATGCCCGGGTTGCACAACTACGAGCAGCTGCTCGGCTCGACGACGTACGTGCGCGTGTTCGGCAATACGTTTCTTGTTGCGACGGTCGTCACGCTCGTCACGCTGATCGTCGGCTTTCCGATGGCATGGCTGCTCGCGATCGCGCCGCGCCGGCTCAGTTCGGTGCTGTTCGCGATCCTGCTGCTGTCGATGTGGACGAACCTGCTCGCACGGACGTTCGCATGGATGGTGCTGCTGCAGGGAACGGGGCCGATCAACCGCGCGCTGATGGCGCTCGGCGTGATTCACGAGCCGCTGTCGCTGGTGAACAACCTGACCGGCGTGACGATCGGCATGACCTACATCATGCTGCCGTTCCTCGTGATGCCGCTGCATGCAACGCTGCGCGGCATCGACCCGTCGACACTGCGCGCGGCCGCGGTGTGCGGCGCGAGCCGCTGGCAGGCGTTCTGGCGCATCCTCGTGCCGCTCGCGATGCCGGGCGTGGCCTCCGGCGTCCTGATGGTGTTCGTGATGGCGCTCGGTTACTTCGTCACGCCGACGCTGCTCGGCGGCCCGTCGTACATGATGTTGGCGGAACTGATCGCGCAGCTCGTGCAGGAACTGCTGAACTGGGGCCTCGCCGGCGCCGCGGCCTTCGTGCTGCTCGCCGTGACGCTAGCCCTCTATGCGTTGCAGCTGCGCTTCACCGGCAGCGCGCACGCCACCACCGGAGGCCGCTGAGATGAAACAACCCCGAAGCTCACTACGTTCGCTGCTCCCGGAGGGGGCGCCAGCCTCCCTTGGGGCGGCCCGGCGGGAGGACTGACATGTTGCTCGATTTCGATCGCCTGGGCGCGCTGCGCTGGATCCTCGTGGCCGTGGGCGCGGCTGTTGCGTTGTTTCTGCTGTTGCCGATCGTCTTTATCGTCGCGCTGTCGTTCGGCGATTCGCAGTGGCTCATCTTCCCGCCGCCGGGCTGGACCCTCGAATGGTACCGGCAGCTTTTCACCGACGCGGGCTGGATCGACTCGCTGCTGACCAGCGCGAAACTGGCGGTGATCGTCACGATGCTGTCCGTCGCGATCGGGTTTCTCGCGTCGCTGGCGCTCGTGCGCGGCAAGTTCCGCGGCCGCGAGGCCGTGCGGGGCTTCTTCCTCACACCGATGGTGCTGCCTGTCGTCGTGCTCGCCGTCGCGCTGTACGGGTTCTTCCTGCGCATCGGCCTGAACGGCACGATGACCGGCTTCGTCATCGGCCACCTGATCATCGCGCTGCCGTTCTCGATCATCTCGATCAGCAATTCGCTCGTGAGCTTCGACACGGCGCTCGAAGACGCGGCGCTGATCTGCGGCGCGTCGCCGCTTACCGTGAAGCTGCGCGTCACGCTGCCTGCCATCCGGCTCGGCCTCTTCGCCGCCGCGATCTTCGCGTTCCTCGCATCGTGGGACGAAGTCGTCGTGTCGATCTTCATGTCGAGCCCGACGCTGCAAACGCTGCCCGTGCGGATCTGGGCGACGCTGCGGCAAGACCTGACGCCGGTCGTCGCGGCCGCTTCGTCGCTGCTCGTCGGACTCACGACCGTATTGATGCTGGCGGGCGCCGTGGTGCGCCGCGCACGCGCTCACTGAGGTAACACGCCATGACTGCATTCCTGCAAATCCAGCGCCTGCGCAAGACCTACGACGACGTCGTCGCGATCGACCAGGTATCGCTCGACGTGCGCAAGGGCGAATTCATGACCTTCCTCGGGCCGTCGGGTTCGGGAAAGAGCACCACGCTCTACATCGTCGCGGGCTTCCAGGAGCCGACCGACGGTCGCGTGCTGCTCGACGGCAAGCCGCTGCTGTCGGTCGCGCCGAACCGGCGCAATATCGGGATGGTGTTCCAGCGCTATACGCTGTTCCCGCATCTCACCGTCGGCGAGAACGTCGCGTTCCCGCTGCGCGTGCGCCGCCGGCCCGACGCCGAAGTGCGCGCGAAGGTCGAGCAGATGCTGAAGCTCGTGCATCTGTCCGAGTGCCGCGACCGGATGCCCGCGCAACTCTCCGGCGGCCAGCAGCAGCGCGTCGCGATCGCGCGTGCGCTGGCATATGATCCGCCCGTGCTGTTGATGGACGAGCCGCTCTCTGCGCTCGACAAGAAGCTGCGCGAGGAAATCCAGCTCGAATTGCGCCGCATTCACCAGGAAACCGGCGTGACGATTCTCTATGTCACGCACGACCAGGAGGAGGCGCTGCGCCTGTCGGACCGCATCGCCGTGTTCAACCAGGGGCGCATCGAGCAGGTCGGCACCGGCGAGGAGCTTTACGCGAACCCGGCATCGCGCTTCGTCGCGAGCTTCATCGGGAACTCGAATTTCCTGCCGGTCAAGGTGATGAAGCACGGCGACGGCCGCATCGGCGGTGTGTTGCCCAACGGCCTCGAAATGGCGTCGGACATGTTCCACCCGACGCTCGCCGCCGGCGACGAAGGCACGCTGATGATCCGCCCTGAACAGATGCGTATCAGTTCGCTGCAGCGCGCGAGCGGCACGAATGGTTTGAGCGCCGCGTCGGCCTTGCCCGTGACCGTGCGCGACGTCACCTATCTCGGCGATGCGATGCATTACGCGGTCGCGACGCCGTGGCAGCAGGAAATCTCGATCCGCACGCCGGCTGCGCATCGGCACGACAACGGCATCGTGATCGGCGCGCAGGCACTCGTCGACTGGGACGCACGCGACGCGCGCCTCTTTGCGCAAGCCTGACGGCGGCAGTCATGAGTCCTGCTCCGCCGTCCCTGAAAGTCCAGCGGCCGACCGCCACGCTGCGCGAGCTCGCGCTCGAGAAGATGCGCACCGCGATCCTCGATGCGCATTTCCAGCCCGGCGAGCGGCTGGTCGAGCGCTCGCTGTGCGAGATCCTCGGCGTGAGTCGAACCGTCGTGCGCGAGGTCCTGCGGCATCTGGAAACGGAAGGTCTCGTCGCCTCGATTCCGAACCAGGGGCCGATCGTCGCGGTCCTCGATTTCGACACGGCCGCCGAGATCTACGAAATACGCGCGTTGCTGGAGGGCGAGGCGGCGATGGCCTGTGCGCAGCATGCGGACGAATCGCTCGTCGCCGAGCTGGGCGCGTGTATCGACGCGATCCGGCAAGCGTTCGATGCGCAGGATCATCAGGCGGTGAAGGTGCTCACGTCGGCATTCTACGAACGCATGTTCATCGCCGGGCAAAAGCACGTCGCATGGGAAATCGTTCAGACGCTGATCGCGCGTATCAACCGGCTGCGTGCGCTGACGATCGCGTCCGACGATCGCGGGCACCGGGCGGTCGAGGAGATGCGCGCGATTCTCGCGGCCATCGCGGCGGGCAACGGCGTGGCGGCGCGCGAAGCGGCCATCGCGCACGTGCACCGGGTGGCCGAGATCGCACGCGGGCTGCTCACGCACGGTCACGAGAGTGCATCGTGGCGTCAGGCGGGGTAGCGCGTCTGGCTTCGTGATGCAGTGCCTGGCGCCCTCCGTCATTTGAAATTCTCCGTATTCGCGGCTCGAGTCGTGCTCGGGTCGCCTCCTGCATTTTTATCCCCGGAAGGACCGATCGTGGAATTGAACACGCTGTTGAAGGCCCCGGCGCTGTTGCGTCAGCAGGCTTATGTCGACGGGCAATGGTGCGACGCCGACTCGGGCGAGCGCCTCGGCGTGCTCGGCCCGGCGACGGGCGCAACACTCGGCACCGTACCGAGCTCGGGCTCGCCGCCTACCTCTTCAGCCGCGACATCGGGCGTGTGTGGCGGGTGGCCGAGCAGCTCGAATACGGGATGGTCGGCATCAATACGGGCCTCATTTCCAACGAGGTCGGGCCGTTCGGCGGCGTGAAGCAGTCGGGAGTCGGCCGCGAAGGGTCCCGCTACGGCATCGACGATTATCTGGTCATCAAGTATCTGTGCATGGCGGTCTGATCGCCGGTTCGTTTGACTGAAAGAGGGCGCGCCGACATGGATACGTGGTCGTCCAGAAACGCCGGACTCGCGCGCGATCGCATGGAACACACGCATCGTCGATGCGGGCGAACTCGCCGGCATCGCGATACCCGCCCGGGTAACGCTGTACGTCGTTGCGATTTGCCTCGCGATGAAGACGATGGCGAACGAATGACGCTGTCGTGGAGGCTGCCCGCGCTGGCGAGCAGGGGCGCGGATTCGCCGTGGTGGTGAGCGAAGTGCACGGTCCGGCACAGTCCTCGGCTTCGGCTCCGAAAGAAATCGAGGAACTGGTCAGCACTTCTGTTGCCCTGATCCAGGACGGCGCGACGCAGGCGACGGACGTCGGCGCGACGATGGGACGCGTCAAGCAGGCGATCAGGCCGGTGTCCGATATCGTCGGCGAGATCGCCGCTGTGTCGGACGAGCCGAGCCGCGGGATCGAACCAGTCGATCAGGCCGTCGCGCGGCAGAATGGGGCTCTTGGCGAACAGTCGGCGGCAGCGGCACGTTTGCTGGAAGAGCAGGCAATGACTCCGGGCAAGGCTGGCTCGGTATTCAAGGCCTCGGAGAGCGAAATGTCTGCATGAAAGCGGGCGTTCTCAACGTTACATGCTTGGGTAATTCGGCCCGCCGCTGCCTTCCGGCGTGACCCACACGATGTTCTGCGTCGGGTCCTTGATGTCGCAGGTCTTGCAGTGCACGCAGTTCTGCG